>CAZAMQ010000017.1:0-40200 GCA_964486225.1 uncultured Thermoplasmata archaeon
TAGACCCTACAGAAATATCGGTACTGGCTAAAAATATCTTATAAACTCAAGTTAATGTGTTCACAAAAAAAGGATTGGTAGTATTGGTGGTGACAGGACTGTGCTTGATCTCTTTCATCAGTCCGCTGTCTGCATCGCAGCAGGCGGATGTACCGGAATGGGAGCTGGGTCAAACATGGGCGATGGGCCATGAAGTGGATATCGGCGAGATGTATGAGTCGATGTTAGGACATACGGATGATATGGTAGAATATAATGAACACTTCGAATCCGTTGATATGAGCGTATCCGGGGAAATGGGATTCTATCAGTTATACAAGATAACTGAAGTTACTGAAAAAGAGTACACCATGTTGATATCCACGGGCGGCGGAGTTCATCTCAGCTCTAGTTTTTGGATCACCGGCATGGTAGAGAAGGAAGGAACCTATGACTGGGACGAAAACTGGGAAGATATACCAAAGGAAAAGAAAACCTACGGAGGTGACTTTGATGTACACTTTACATCGGCTATTGACGGAGAGGCGCGCTTCGAAAGAGATACTCTTGCACTAAAGAGTGTAGAGTATGATAGTAGTTTTTCTATAAAGGTTGATATACAAGCAGAGAACTTACCTGATTACGACTTTGACTGGGAAGAAAATACTCGGGAGGTCAAGTACACAGATATGGATGTCAAGATCGATGGTTCTTTATATCTCTCGATGGATGTCGGATTTGAACCAGCACTTGACATCTTTAACTTCCCCATCAATGTAGGTGAGGAATGGGCGGTGGAATCCCTTATGACAATATCGGGTACGTACTCCGGACAGATCGATGCTTCGGGATTACCTGATGAGTATATGGAAGAGATGGAGAATGAGGGTTATTCCTTCCCGATAACATTTGAGGACTTAGAGATCCCCGGAGGGGAATTAGAAGATGGTATAATACTGGAAACCAAAGTACCCATATCCTTCGATATGAAATGTGTCGGCACAGAAGAGGTTGAACTTGAAGATGGTTCCACTACGGATGTGTTTCTGATCCATATGTATCCTGATTTCACTTTAGAAGAAGAGACCAGAGGCGAAGATGAATACGGTGAAGGCTACATTCACGGCTACGCAGATGGTTATTTAACCGGTGAGACGGATAGTGACGAAGGTGAAGAGTATTCATGTGATTATACTCAAAAAGAATTTGATGATTACTCCATGGGTTACTCGGACGGCTATTCCATGGGTTATCTTCACGGGTATAATTCCATGCCGTACGATGATAGTCACTCTTACTATGGTGACTGGGATGACGATTTTGGCACTCCTCAACTGGTTTTTGTGATGAAGTACTCTCCGGAAAAAGGTTTTATCGTCTCTCAGGGGATGATGATAGAAGGCATGGGTATGTTCCCCGTTGATATGTCTTCCATGGATATGGAGCCAATGAACGAAGCCTATGCGTCTCGGAGGATGGAATTCATGCAGCAAATGCCGTCCGATAGTAGTTTCTGGGACATGTTTTTTTCTTCAACGGCGTTATTCATTCTAGGAGTCATCATAGGTGTCCTTATCGTGGTAGTGTTTGTGGTCAAGAAGAAAGGTGGTAAGAAAACGGTTTACTACGCTCAACCCCCCTACGGCGTACAAACACAATTGCCGCAGCGGCCGTCTTCTCAAGCGGATCGGGAATCGCCGCCCTCCCAGGGGGAACAGTTTTATTCGAAAGATCATCGGAGTTCCTGACGAGGCAAAACCCCTCTCCCCTTTTTATAGATCCTGTCAACACTAAAGATATATACCCCGTGTCCATCACTTGGAAAAGGTGTAATCGAAATGATATCTCGTGGAACAAGAGTGATGCTGTGGAATCCGGAAGAAAAACATCTTGTGCTCGTAGACGGGGAGATTAAAAAGTTACCGGGCTTAGGTGTTTTGAAAACCCAGCGATTCATCGGCAAAGAATGGGGGGAGCGGATCGACATAGGAAGAAAAACATATCGGATGCTCAAGCCCTCACTTGAACACGCACCTGATATGATAAAACGTGGGCCTCAGATAATCCAGCCACACATGGGTTCTCTCATTGCACATTACTGTGATATCTCATGTGGTAATAGGGTTATAGAAGGAGGGGCGGGCTCGGGGATCATGAGCATGATACTGTGCAGGGCGGTGGGCACCACAGGTAAGGTTTACACTTACGAGATCAGAGACGATCATCTTAGGTTAGCGAGGTCCAACGTGGCAAAACTCGGGATGCGGGATATATGGGAGCCCGTACAAGGTGATGTGACCTCCGATGTAAAGGAAAAGGAGGTGGATGTATTCGTAGTTGACATACCGGAACCCTGGGAGGCCCTCGAAATGGCGGATCAGTGCCTAAAGAACGGCGGACGCTTTGCCGCTTATGTACCCACAATGAACCAGCTTCAGCGGGTTTATCTTGAAATGAAAGCCATGGGTTTTATCGCAATGAAGTCCTTTGAGAACCTGCATCGTGATCTGGTGATCAGCGAAGATGGTACGAGACCCTCATTTGAGATGTTGGGTCATACGGGATATGTGGTTGTGGGTTTTAAAGGATATCATGAATACGAAAGTAAAAACCCATAGATAACTTTTATATATTACAAGTCCGTCACTCTATACTCATGAACTGGGCCTCGCACGACATGATAATTATCACGGAGTGATCCTACCTCCGCCCAGTTGATGTTTTGTGGTTTTTGGAGGTTCTATAGATGACTAAAATCAGCGGTAAGTTTAAGGCCTTGGACAAGGAAACGCCCCTACCTGAGAAGGAGCTTGAGGTTATACAGTACTGGGAGGAACATAATATATCTGAGAGGTCCAGGAGCCGTGAACGTGATAAAAAGTTCGGGTTCACCGAGGGACCGCCTACTGCCAACGGTCTACCACACATCGGTCACGTACTGACACGAGTGGTAAAGGACGTTTATCTGCGCTATAAGACAATGGATGGCTACCAGGTTGTACCCAACATAGCCGGTTGGGACACCCACGGACTTCCCGTTGAGATCGAGGTGGAGAAGGAGCTGGGCATAGAGAACAAAGAAGAGCTTATGGAGTACGGTCTGGAAAAGTTCAATTCACTTTGCAAGGAAAGCGTGTTCCGTTACGAGAAGGACTGGAGGAAGATGAGCGAGCGAATCGGTTTCTGGATAGATTACGACAATGCTTACATAACCATGGACGATAACTACATCGAAAGCGTGTGGTGGAGTTTAAAAGAGCATTGGAAGAACGGTCTTCTTGAAAAGGGTCATTACGTGGTGCCATACTGTCCCAGATGCGGTACACCTCTGTCCAGCCACGAGGTTGCCCAGGGATATCGCCAGGTGGAGGACCCGTCCATTTATATACGATTCAAGCTGAAGGACGAAGATGCATATTTCCTTGCATGGACCACGACTCCGTGGACATTGATATCCAACCTGATGTTGGCCGTAGGTGAAGATATAGATTACGCCTTGGTGAGCTACAGAGGAGAGAGATATTACCTTGCTGAGAGATTGGTTGAGAAGGTATTCGATGGTGCGGAGCTGCTCAAGATAGTTAAAGGCAGGGAACTCGTTGGTAAGGAATATCAACCGCTCTTCGATTTCGTCGTTCCCGAGGGTAAGAGTCATTACGTAACCGGTGCTGACTTCGTCAGTCTGGATGAAGGTACCGGAATAGTACATATCGCACCGGCTTTCGGCCAAGAGGATCACGAGCTCTGCCAGGCAGAGGGGGTCAGTCTTGTAAATCCTGTTGACGAAGCCGGAAGGTTCACTGAAGAAATTACAGACTATAAAGATAAATTTGTCAAGGACGCGGATGCACAGATAATGGAGGATTTAGAAGACAGAGGAGATCTGGTAAGGGCTGCAACTACAACACACACATATCCCTTCTGCTGGAGGTGTGACTCACCGCTGCTTTACTACGCTCTTGAGAGCTGGTTCATTCGTACCTCTGGTGAGAAGGAGAGGTTGATAGCGAACAACCAGGAGATATTCTGGAAACCGGAACATCTCAAATATGGAAGATTCGGTAATTTTCTGGACGAGTTAAAAGATTGGGCATTGAGCAGAAATCGTTTCTGGGGGACACCCCTGCCGATCTGGACATGCGAGAACGGACATGAGATATGCATCGGTAGTAAGGAAGAACTGACGAAACTGGCGACAGCACCACCGGACCCCGATTTCGAGCTGCATCGCCCGTGGATCGACCGTATAGAGTTGGAATGCCCCGATTGTAAAGAGAACATGAAGAGGGTGGAATACGTTATCGACTGCTGGTATGACAGTGGAAGCGCGCCCTTCGCACAATTCCACTATCCATTTGATAACGAGGACAAGTTCCACGAGGCATTTCCCGTTGATTTCATCACTGAAGCCCTGGACCAAACGAGAGGGTGGTTCTACAGTCTCCTGGCGATCAACTCACTTTTATTCAACAAACCTGCATACCGGAAGTGTCTGACCTTGGGTCTGGTACTCGACGAGGACGGCGAGAAGATGAGCAAGACCAAGGGTAATGCCGTGGACCCGGTTAATGTTATGGAAGATATCGGTGCCGATGCTACCAGGCTGTATTTCCTGGCATCACCCGTATGGAAATCCACAAGATTCAGCGAAGAACTGGCTAGAGAGAAGATAAGCAAGACGATGAATACATTGATCAATATCGTTTCATTCTTTACAAGCAATGCAAATCTGGACGAGTTCCACCCGTCGGAATTTGAGCCTGCCAGGGATCTGGATCGATGGTTACACTCTAAAAAGAACACACTGGTCAAAAATGTTCGTAAAGGTCTTGATGACCTTGAGTTCCATCATTCAACAAGGGCAATTGAAGATTTTGTAGAGATACTGAGCAACTGGTATCTGAGGGCAAGTAGGCGAAGATTTTGGGAGGGTTCTGAGCAAGAGAAGGCCAGTGCTTACAATACACTCTACGATACCCTGGAGACCCTGACACTCCTGATGGCACCTTTCACACCGTTCCTCACCGAACGGATCTATCGAAATATAATCATGCCCGTCCGTGAAGCCCCCGGATCAGTGCATCTGCTAGAGTATCCGGATGTAGACGAATCTCGGGTGAACAGAAAGATAGAATCCCATATGGACACGGTGATAAAGGTTACGGAGTTGGGCAGGAACGCCAGGCAGCAAAAGGATATCAAATTGCGTCAACCCTTGAGGGAGATAGTGGTGGTTTCCCAGAACGATGAAGTAAAGAAGGCCGTTGAAGGACTGTCAGATCTGTTAAAGAATGAACTGAACATCAGAGATATCAAGGTGTCGAAGAACAATTCTGATCTAATGGTCAATCTTGCGAACCCTGATTACTCCTCCCTCGGTCCAAAATTCAAGGGTGACGTTGCCGAAGTAGCAGAGATGATAGAAGATGCTGATGCTGATATGTTAAAAAAGAACTTGGAAGAGAATGGTGAAGTCCTCCTTGGAGATCATACTGTACTTCCCGAAGACGTAACCTTTGACGAGAAAGTAAAGGAGGGTTATACACGTAGCGGAGACGTGGGTTTGGAGGTTTTCGTGGACATCACCCTGGACGACGAGCTTTTGACCGAGGGTATGGCAAGAGACGTGGTCCGTAGGATACAGACCATGAGGAAAGAGCTGGACCTTGGATACACCCAGAAGATACATACACGCTACACCGGAGATCGGGAGTTGGAAAGTGCTGTCGAGTCATCTGCGGACTATATCATGAAGGAAACCCTCTCGAAAACTCTCGATAAAGGTGAGTTCGAAGGGTACGAGAAAAAATGGGACATCGATGGTAAAGAACTCAGTATAAGCATTGACCCTATCGACTGATACTCATCCTTGCTTTGATAGCCAACCTCTTGTTTGGGCTATGAAATATATACGTAATAAAGATATCAATATAAGTATGGCACCGAGGTTGAGACCGATCCACGAAAAAGCAACGGGCACCGAGATCACAAATAAAATACCCGTTGATAGGAAAAAGAGCATCATCCCCGTCTCAACAATGACGGTATTGTTCTTCCGAGCGATCTTTTCGAATCTTTCATTGTCAACTTCGTCCTTGGTGATGTTGGATTCAAGGCTTTCTACAAGATCGGCTAAGTCATTCAGAGTAGTTTTTATCTTATCCACATTTTCCGGAATCCAGTAGGTGCTGAACATACATATCCCCGGTTCGATTATGAAGGCCCTGAAAACATCTCCTTTCTTCTCTACCAGCTTTATCAACATCTCCACTTCTTTTTCGGTGAATATTTTTTCTACCAGCTTCCGGTTTGAAATCATCTTACTCCTTACTTCAAGTCCTTCTCTTTCAAGTAAAGGCAAATTGAAGGTGGAGAGGTCCGCCTCCAAGTCGGTGGTCTTTGGTGAAGTGATCAAAATGTCGCCTTCAAAATTGATAGAGTTGCTCAAAGCGTAAACCGTACTCTTCTGTTTCTTACGCTTCACGGGATGAACATATACTTCCTTCCCCCGCAATGCGCCGTATAGATTGGGGAGCCCGTAGTCAGGCAAAGGACTGTCCTTGACCTCTAGATCCAATTTTTTTGCCGCCTCTCTGAATACATGCCAATAACCTTTTCTATATTTCCATGAACCGTGGATACTCCTTAAAACAAACAATCCGATGATGATCGAAATAGTCACGACTATAAGTTCTATCCTGAGCCACATATACTTCTGAAATCTCTTTAAAGGATATAAAATTACCCCCTATCATAACGTGTTCCGTCAATAAGACGTTATTACGCAAAATTTAAATCATCTATTTCACTCGGCTTTTGGGTATGCAGAAAGAAACAGTAAGCTGTGGTTACGTCGTAAAAAAAGAAGGTGGTAAAAGGGAGTTAGTGATCAAATGCAGGGAATGTGAGAATAACTTTTCCATGGATGACTGTACACCCGGGATCATACTTGCGCTTCAGAAAGAATACAAAATATCTTCCATAATACTCTCAGATTATATAGAAAAGCAGTATACCGGAAGGGCTCTAGAGATCATGAATATCATCGGTGGTCTATGTGAAGAACTTGACCGTTACACCATGCGTGATGGAAATAGATCCGATTGCAAAGATTGTGATGCATCACCTAAAAAAATATTCCCTAAGTTGAAGAATACTTTACTTCTGGAACCCGGGAATACTTATGGAGAAATAATCTTAATCTCGAAAGCACTGATGGCCAAAGAAGGCTGTATCTCCTGCAGGAAGGCGACCAAAGAGGAGTTGAGTATGCTAGGCATCGAACTTTTAAAATTGAAATCCAAGGTACTTCTAGACGCCTATGGGATCGTGGGGTGAGATAATGGAATATGTTCAGATGCTTAAGGAACTCAGGGGTGTAAAAGGAGATCGGGTCAAACTTGGAATAAATCGTATCCTCGAAAAAGAGAGTAACCTCAGACCCGCCTTTTCCTATACGTGGGTGAATAAATCCGTGCCCATCGACGCTGAAAAGGTCATGGAGTATCCTGTAGGGAATACAAAGGTCTGCCTGTACAGATTACCAAACTCTACGGAAGATCTTTATCACATAAAACCACCGGAATACGAAATGAGCATTGACCGTGCAATGTTGGTGTACCTTGTTAAACGCTCTCTTTCAGAGGAATCTCCAAGAGATATGGATCTGACCCGGTCTGAACAAGTGGGTAATTACGTAATTTCGAGAGGGAAAGAACTTCTTCACGGTTCGTCCAAGAGGATGGGGATAGATCTAGGTAAAAATAGGAATGATGAGATAGCGGAGGTGAATTCTCTTTCACAATTATTGAGGAAGTACACGGTAGGATATGGTATATTGGAAACATTTCTCAGAGATCCCCTTGTGGAAGATATCTACGTGGACGCACCTGCGGAGGACAATAACGTTTACATTGAATTGGGAGGCATCTCCGAGATAAGAGAAAAATGCCGTACGAACGTATTCCTTTCCGAGGCAGACATGGAAAGCATACTGTCCAGATTTCGTTCGGAAAGTGGTAAGCCTTTTTCAGAAGCATTCCCTGTGTTAGAGATCGATCTGGAAGAACACGATACCCGTGTAACAGTTATCGGTCCGCCTCTGAGCCCCGATGGAAAAGCTTTTGCACTGAGGCGCCGCAATACGGAACCGTGGACCCTACCCCGATTGATACGTGCAGGCAGTTTAACACCTATGGCAGCCGGACTTCTATCCTTTCTGATAGACGGTAGAAGCACCATACTAGTAGCCGGCAGTCGCGGTGCGGGAAAGACTACTCTGTTGGGTGCCCTGATGATGGAATTTCCTAAAAGCCAGCGTGTACTCACCATAGAGGATACCAGAGAATTACCCGGCAGAGATATGCAGAAGCTGGGATATAATGTACAATCGATGACCGTGGGTTCTTTACTGGAAGAAGGTAACCTAACAGCCGACGACGCCCTTCGTGTATCACTAAGATTAGGCGAATCTTCACTGGTGCTTGGTGAGGTGAGAGGCCAGGAGGCTCGGACACTTTACGAGGCCATGAGGGCAGGTACGGCAGGAAGTGCGGTCATGGGCACCATACATGGTAACTCACCCATAGCAGTCTATGAACGAGTGGTACACGACATGGGGATATCAAAGGAGAGCTTTGGGGCTACGGATATAATCGTGATAGCCGGGATAATCCGCCCCGGCGGCATGCAGAGGAGAGAACGAAGGGTAACCCATATAACCGAGTACAACGAAGGCGATTTTTCAGCCATCATGAGATACGATGATGGATTACACCCGACGGATAACCTTAGGCGTACATCTGAAAAGATCGGTGCCATCGCACGTTCATGGGGACTTACCTACGAGCAGGCGATAAACAACATCAGTGTACGTTCAATTATGCGTGAGAAGATGGTCGAAACATCCGTGAAGAAGGGGTTGGAGCTTCTCAGCCCACTTTGGGTCGCGGAGGCAAATGAGATGTTCTGGAACTTAATAGAAGTACATCATGGTACAGGAAGTTACGAAGGCGTGAAGAACGATTGGTTGAAATGGTATGAAGAGAGAATCAAGTATGTCTAGATGGTACGAGAGAGGTTGCAAAGCAGTAAGTAATAGGTGGGGTCCCACCAGGGATGAAAGGGAAGAGGCTAGGGAGAAAAGAAGAATAAAGTACATCACAAAAGGCAAAGAACTGAGGAAAGCCGAGGGGTATCTGAGAGAGTGCAAGATAGTCCATGGAGCAGATTCTAGAGAGTACAGAAAGGCAAAAAAGCAGTATGAAAAGGCTGAAAAACTCCACGATATTTCAAAGAAAGCCTACCGTCACGATGATTTCAAGAAGACCATTTACTTTGTTGATATGGACCTTGAGTACGAAGATGTGCTGCTTTTCTCGGTTTTAATGACCGTTTTATCTCTAGTTGCAGTTATAACGACCTTTGTCGCCGTACACTATACAATCTATCCCCTTGGTATTATCGATGTTCTCCTATACGTTGTACCCACCGTGCTCCTGGTTCCCACCTGTATATTGGCTCTGGTTTCCAGTTACCCCGATATACTGGAAAAGAAATTGAAGGCAGAGGGTATCGGCCGGGCACCGGAGAGTATAAATTACATGACAATGTCCATGCGGGTTCGTCCGTCACTGTATAGAGCAGTATCCTTTTCCGCAAAACATACTGAAGAGCCCATGGCATCGGGGTTGAACAAAGTTCTTTGGAATGTGTATACCAGGAAAAAACCCAGCCTTGAAGAATCTTTTATCGAATTCGCCCTGCAGTGGGGCGAATGGAATGAAGATCTTAAGCGTTCATTGTACGCCGTTCGTTCCGCCATGCTAGAAAAAACGAAACACGGTATGAACGCTGCACTGGAAAAAGCCAACGACATCATAATCAGGGGTACTAAAAGGCAGGTGGAGGATTTCTCTAACTCCCTTTCCACACCAACAACCATCCTGTTCGCCATAGGTGTGTTACTGCCTTTGATAATCGGTGCAATGCTGCCCATGCTTGCCCTTGGTGACCTTGATATAGGCGGATTTTCAGCAGATGAGGCCGTGGCAAGCGGTGGATTAGGTATATTTCAAATAATAATCATAATGAACGTGGTTGCCCCTGCTAGCGCCTTCATATATTCATATAAGATACTCTTGAACCGACCGGGAACAACATCTCCCCCAGACGTGCCCCAGTTCGAGCATCGAGGTAGAACATTATTGGTCACTGCGTTCATAGCATTTGTACTCTCGTTACCATTGATATTCTTCTACGATCATTTAGGTCCGCTTATGCCTCTCCCTTTTTTCTGGCCTTCCATGGGCGCGATATCGTACTACTGTTTGAAACCGACGTGGAAAGTAAAGAAAGAGCGCCGTATAATCAAAACCATGGAACGTGAATTTCCCGATGCTCTTTTTCAGCTCGGAAGCCGGATCGCAGAGGGTATGGCCATAGAAGTCGCGTTCCATAAAACCGGAAGATCCATGGGTGGTACGGAGATGGGTAAACTACTAGAACGTATAACAACCTCACTGCAGATAAATCGCCTACCACTTGAAAATGCCTTATTCGGTGACGAAGGCATACTCACAAGATTACCTTCTCGTACCATCAAGGCATCCATGAGAACAGTGGTCGAAGTGACGAAAAAGGACCCTGCGGAGGCGGGTAAGACCATCATCCAGATTTCAAATTTCCTGAGAGATATGGAAGAGATGGAACACGATATCCGATCCAAATTATCACAATCGGTTGAGATGATGAAAGGTACCGCAATGGTATTTGCCCCTGTGGTGATGGGTGTTGTAGTCTCCCTTTATTTCATGCTGTACGATATCTTCTCGGAGATATCATCTGTGGATATGATTTCACCGGTAGCCTTCACCGCAGTGGTGGGCGTGTATCTGGTGCTGATGTGCTTCGTTATCACCTATTTCACCACAGGTATCAGGACCAGGGTGGATCCCATCGAGTTTAAGTATGAGCTGGGGATCATCTTACCCATATGCATGGGATTGTTCTCCATGGCAGTTATATTCGGTCGTTTAACCCTGGTCGGGTAATTTATGGTGTATTATTTTAGAAGCCCACCGCTTGACCGTCAGCTCTGGGCTCACTACCGCCGATCAACGTCCCGTCTATATCCCAGATGATTTGACCCCTGCCGAAGCCGGAAATATTCAAAGATGATTTGATATGGTGTCCCTTTCTTTTTAACCCTCTAGCGATGTGTCCCGGGAAGGAATTTTCCACATGGACCTCCTTTCCATGCATCCATCTCCAACGTGGTGCGTCTAGAGCCGCCTGAGGGTTGAGATCTAGCTCCAATGCATTGAACATCACCTGGAGATGACCTTGGGGTTGCATATCGCCTCCCATAACACCAAAGGGGCCGATAGGTACTTCGTCGTCTGTTAGAAAACCGGGTATTATCGTATGGAACGAGCGTTTTTTCGGTGCGAGGGAATTTACATGATCGGTGTCAAGGGAAAAGCCGCACCCCCTATTTTGTAAAGAGATACCTGTAGATGGAACCACTATTCCTGAACCGAATCCCATGAAATTGCTCTGGATGTAGGAAACCATGTTTCCATCATCGTCGGCAGTAGCAAGATATACCGTCCCTCCGTCTTCGGGTACATCGGTTGAAGGACGGATGGCTCTTTTACCTATGTGATCTCTTTTCTCAATTGCGTACTCTTTCGAAAGCAGTTTATCGGTATCCGTAACCATAAAGTCAGGGTCGGTTATCTCAGCTCTCCCGTCGATCATCGCGAGTTTCATGGATTCTATAAGGTGGTGATATATCTCAACAGGGTCCTTGTGTGAAAATTCGAGCTCTCTTAATATATTGAGAGCCATCAAAACTATCATACCCTGACCGTTGGGTGGTAATTCCCATACCTTCTTACCATGGTACTCCGTACATAACGGCTTTACCCACTGCGGTGAAAATTTACTGAGATCCTTCTTTGTTAGAAATCCTTTAAATTTCTTGGAGAATTCATCTATCTCTTCAGCGAGGCACCCCTTGTAAAATGAAGAAGCGCCGCTCTCCGCTATTTCATCGAGTGTTTTACCGAGTTCGGGGCATCTCCATATCTCACCGATGTTTGGTGCTCTTCCTTTGGGTGCAAAGATATCAAGCCATGGCCTGAACTCCTTTCCATCCTGTGTACTGTAATACTCATAAGCCATCCTCCAACTCTTACCAACCGTAGGTGATACCGGATAACCCCTTTTTGCATATACGGCCGCGGGTTCCAATACCTCTTCGAGTGTAAGGGAGCCGAACCGCTCTGATAGCTCGGCCCATGCACCCGGTATGCCCGGAACGGTTACTGCGGGCCACCCGAATTTAGGCATCTTTTCGAATCCCATCTCTCTAACTTTATCTATAGATATATTTGCCGGGGCCGGTCCGCTTGAGTTCAATCCGTGAAGTTTACCGTCAGTCCATATAAGAGCGAATGCATCACCGCCTATACCGTTGGATGTTGGTTCAACCACCGTAAGCGTGGAGGCGGTTGCTAAAGCGGCGTCGATCGCATTACCACCTTTCCGTAATATCTGCAGTCCTGCTTGTGCCGCTAATGGCTGCGATGTAGCAACCATGCCTCTCTTGGCGAAGATCAGGTTTCTTCTTGACGGGAACGGATAATAGAGAGGGTCAAAATCCATCTTATCAATTTTAGGTATGAACATATCGAATAATTACTTTTGGTAAAAAGTACATCTTTTAGGCTTTAGGCGAATATTTATATAATGATAAGAATACAATGGACTTTTTGTAATTTGTATTTTTTGTAAAAATCCATTAATGAACGCAAAAATATAAAAGGAACGTCCTATATATGAGGTATAATATACAGAAAAAAGGTGTCAAAAATGGCAAAAAATAAGCTAACAAAAGAGCAAAAAGAACTGATCGATAGGCTGAAGCAAGCGGGAGTGAAAAAACATGTAGCTCTTTCACTGGTCTTTACCGCAGGTAAAGGAGAGGCGACCAGACGTGAAATTGAAGAGGCTACCAACTTGAAGCAGCCAGAAGTGTCCATAGCTACTCAGGAGATGAGAGTGAACGGCTGGATGGATAAGCGGGACATCATGAAAGAGGGTAAAGGACGCCCAGTACATTGTTACATGTTGGTCAAACCTCTGGAAGAGATAATGAAAGAGATCGAGGAGGAAGAAAGGGCGCGGATAAAAGAGATGGAAAACAACCTTGCTGCAATCCATAGATTAGTGAAGAAGCTAAAGTAAAAAACCCTTTACATCTTTTTTTTCTTGTATGGTATCACATCTGGTTCTGTAAAGTTGGAAACGATATACACTGTACTTTCGGCGAGGTATGGTAAAGGTGCCTGGGCAAATTATAAATTACATGTATATCATCTAATCAACGTTCAAGAAGGATGATAGTATGAATGAATATTTGGTAGTTTTAAAAAAAGACGAAGACAGTCTGTCCATAGTCGATCTTGAAACGAAGAGTGTTGTAAAAAAAGTTGATACCGCTCACAACCCTCACGAGATAGCTATCACACCCGACGGCAAGAAATCCTATATATCATGTTCTTTGGGTAATGCCATCAACGTTATGGACAACCGTAGTTTTGAGATAGTCAAGACCATCGAACACGAACATTTTAAGTTCCCCCACGGCGTCGGTGTTACCAACGACGGTAAGCACCTCTATGTTGCCTCTACCTACAGCAACATGATCTTCATCATAGACACGGATACCGATAAAGTGGTAAAATGTTTTCCAACATATCAGAAACATTCACACATGATATCATTCTCCCCGGATGGAAAGACGATCTATGTACCGAACATAGGCAGCGCGAACATCACCGTGATCGACGTGAATAAAGAGAAGATAATCAACCACTTTCCGGTAGGCGAAGGTCCCGAGGGTGTAGCGGTACACCCTGACGGCGAGATGGTTTACGTTGCTAACCAGAAGGACAATACACTTTACGTGATAGATACCGAAACGTATGAAACCGTACACAAAAGAAGACTGGGTACTCTTCCCATCCGTATCATATTTTCACATGATGGCAAGTACGCTTTCATACCTAATCGGGAGTCTAACGATGTTTCCGTGATACAGAGTGATTTCCATAGAGACGGTGAACTAGTTCCGTGGGAGGTGAAGAGGATACCCGTGGGAACATGGCCCGGAGGCGTAGTTTTCGATAAAGATGATAAGCACGCCTACGTAGCGAACAACAAGACCAACGACATCTCCGTTATCGACATGGGTACATTGAAAGAAGTAGAACGTATCGACGTCGGCATACACCCGGATGGGATGGGTTATCTAGTGAAGGAGTAGATCCGATGGATTATCGGAATTTTAAAGGGCTGGATTGGAAGCCTTCTGCCTTAGGCTTCGGTGCTATGAGGTTACCTTACAAAGGCGACGACCGTGGAGCCATAATCGAGGAAGAAGCACTTAAGATGATACGTTATGCGGTAGATAATGGTGTGAATTACATCGATACCGCATGGCCATATCACGATAAACAAAGCGAGGAATTTTTAGCCAAGGTATTGAAGGACGGTTATCGAGAAAAGGTGAAGTTAGCTACCAAACTGCCGTCATGGGAGATAAAAGAGCCGGAAGATCCCGACAAATACCTCGATAAGCAGCTGGAAAAGCTGGATGTCGAGAAGATAGATTTTTATCTACTTCACGCTCTCAGCAAGAAATCGTGGAAGAAATACAAAAAAATAGATATCTTCAGCTGGTTAGAGGAAAAAAGAGAAGAGGGAAAGATAGACTACATCGGCTTTTCTTTCCACGACGACCTAGAACTCTTCAAAGAGATCGTGGATCACTACCATTGGGATTTCTGCCAGATACAGTACAACTACTTCGATCAGAGATTTCAGGCGGGTAGAGAGGGTTTGCAGTATGCATCTTCTAAAGGCATGGGTGTTATCATAATGGAGCCCCTGCGAGGCGGGATGCTTGCCAAGGAACCCCCCGCTGCAGTTAAAGAGATATGGAACGAGTCCAAGCGGAACTGGAATCCTGTAAACTGGGCTCTAAGATGGCTGTGGGATCAAGAGGAAGTATCCTTGGTCCTGAGCGGCATGAGCACCATGGAACAGGTAAAAGAGAATGTTCGGATAGCTGCGGATTCAGGAGTAGGTATCCTCACTAAGGAAGATATAGACCTAGTTAATAGAGTAGCCGAAAAGTACAGAGAACTTTCACCGGTAGATTGTACCGGATGCAACTACTGCGTACCGTGTCCCAACGGAGTCGCGATACCTCACAATTTTGCCATCTACAATCAGGCGAAGATCTACGACGAATACGAAGAAAAGAAAAAGCGCTATCATAAGATGAAGGACAAGTCAAAGGCCGGCAACTGCGTAAGCTGCGGTCAGTGTGAAGAAAATTGTCCTCAGGAACTGCCGATCATGGTGCTATTAAAGGAAACTGCCGAATACTTTGAGAAAGATCGATAGTGAAAGCTCATCATAATGGTTTGACCATAATCAGGCAGGGGTTTTTTTCATCCCAAAGTGTTGTCAGCTCCTCTAAAGGGTAGAAGCCTACTGCCCTGTAGAACTTCCTGGTGCGTTTATAATTCTCGTCGGGATGTGATCCACCCAGTGTTTTCACCGATATGAATTTTTTATTCTGTTCGCGCATTCGCCTTTCAACGACACCGAACAATCGTTTACCGATCCCTCTACCGTGGAGCTCTTTGGCGATTCCAAGAAGGTATATTTCGCTGGTATATTCGTTATGTTCTTTCATAGAGATGAAACCGACAGGTATGCTTTTCACGTAAACAGCTAGAAATAGCTTATCTTTCACCCCTTCTATATAGTCGATTATCGCCTTCTCTATACCGAACCATTCAGGTAGTGACCGTAAAATGCATTCGCAGATGTTGCTCTTTTTGTTAGGGTCCTTTTCTTCTTTTACATGAACGTATTTGAAAATATCTTCTTGGTGCATCCGCTCACATCTGTCGAGCCATGATCTCTTATACTCTTCATCCGAAAGGATCCTATCTTCAAGGTCTCCTATAGACACTAATCCCTCCTCTAGGCACCAGTCGACGCAGATCAAGTACTGGAGCCAGTCCATATCGTCCGTGTCTTCATATACCCCCACTTCCTCCTCTCCATCTTTCCAGAGAGTGAAGGCACGGTGATGACCGTCGGTGAAGAACAGCTTATCTGCCACCTTCTTGACCGGCAGAGGCTCCACATCTTGCTGTGTCCGAATAGCCTTTAGCTTCTCTTTATTCAGATATAGCTGACTTAGGAGTATGTCCTTCAGGTTCTCTCGACGGGTAGTTTTCGAGTCCATGATATCCTATCAAGGATAAGGTAAATATATTTTTGCAGTTTACCGAAATCGACCATGCAATCATAATTCATATAAGGACGATTCATCTTGAGCGGAGTACCATGACTACGATCATACTGCATGCCGACGGAGCATATCGAGGTAAAAAAGGCGGAGTGGCATCTTACGGGTATTTGGTCAAGAAGGACTCTAAAACAATACGAAAGGACTACGGAATACTTCTCGAAGACAGGGTAACCAACAACTATGCCGAGTACACAGCTATCATCAAAGGTCTGAAATGGATAAAACGATCCGACCTGCAGTTCAATAAACTCATCATCAAATCCGACTCTCAACTGGTGGTAAAACAGGTGAACGAAGAATGGTCCGTCAAATCTGGTAACCTTGAGGACCTTTTCAAAGAGGTTAAAGATATGATAGCTTGCTTTGAGTGCGAAGGTAGGTCCGTCGAGTTGGTACATGTCGGTAGAGAACACAACGAGGAGGCCGACGAGCTTTCCCAGCTGGCACTTGAAGATCACTTCTTAGCCAGGAAGCTCCAGGGTAAGGAAAAAAAGCGCTGCTCCGACTGTGGAAAAGAGATGGTGCTCAGGGATGGCAAGTACGGTGAATTCTGGGGGTGCAAGGGATATCCCGACTGTAAGAATACCGAGAACTACTAAGGGTAGTTCTAGGCACTATAAAAAGACGAATCAACGGTATTTATCCAGCATTCTGTCATATTTTTCAGCAAATTTATCCGGGTCCGCATAGAAAGCGTCCCATACACCTTCGATACCTTCCGTTTTTTCTATTTCTTCGATGATCGCACCACCTTCTCTGTAGGTGTACCTATCCTTTCCAAAGGCGTTATCGAGGAATTCTTCAGTAGTCAAGTCTTCGTTATTCTGAAGTTTTTTCCTGAAAGAATCGTAGATCGAGATATGCCTTTTTAATCGTTCGTGATCTTCTAAAACCAGGTAATCTTCTTGAATCGGGTGTGATGTATTTCCGATGGATCCGTCTTTTTTACGTCGTTTTAGTGGTGTGTAAACAGCATATCCTTCGGTATGTAGAAGGGTATTGAAAAACGATATCATCGAACTGGTCGAACTAAGTTCGCTCAGCTTTGGAAACCCGTGAACTCGTTCATAGAGTGCATGGGTACTTTCATGGATGGCCATATAAAGGAATTCACGGGAAAAGCTCAAATAAAAATTAGAGTTAACGTTCATACATATGCAATTGTCTATCCCTATCCCTGTGTCATAACCGATAACGGGATAGATAACGAGATCATATTTATCCTCTCTAGGGAATACCCTGTCCAACTCTATGGTGATTATATCGATCCATCTTTCTTGGTTATCTTCCAGTAGCTTGATCAATGTTGCGATCTGTACCCTATTCTCCTCGAACATCTCCGTTCCATAAAAGGGTGTTTTTTCTCCCTCCAAAGCCTTTTCTACATCCTCAGATGATATTCCCGATCCAAAGTTTTCCGCATGATTTTGTATCGCTCTATAGGCCGGGTGTTCCATGAGCTCATCCATATCTATTTCACCGTTTACGTACTCCTGGAACTTCGTTACAGCCGAATAATCGAACTTCATGGTCTTTAAGATGATGGAACTCCTTCATTAATATATTTACTTTTAGACTTCGTTTATTAATCGAATTTATCTGTATCATCAATGCTATTGGCAGTTTAATAATTGAGTATCCCGAGAACAAGCTGCTTTTCCTGACGTATTCGATACAGACATCTTCGAATTTTCTTCCCGTATATCGGTCAAGATCGTCCATCACCTTGTACTTCACAAAATTTTCCGGATCGTCCTTCACATCCGCCATGTTCGGTGCGATGAAACTGAACCAAAAATCGAAGTAATTATCTGATAGTTCGTAGATACCTTTCCTTGAGCGTGTATGTCTCTCCGTTACCGGTAACGAATGTTTTAACAATCTGATCCGTTTCAATTCTCCCAGGTATTTGGGTATTGACTGTTGCGGGACCGAGATGTGGTCGCCTATCTTTTTAGGTGTATTGTAGCCCATGGCTACTGCTTCCAATATACTCATGTATCTGTGGGCCTGGTGAACTCCTGCTTCAAGAGCATCCACGGCTCTTCGTGGAGTATCTCTCTGTCGTCACAGATCTTCGATATTATATTGTCACTGAGTGTTAGTGTGGGATCCACCATGTTCAGATAGAAGGGAGTTCCACCGAAGACGGAGTAGAATTCTATCCGTTTCTTCATGTCCATTTCGCCTAAAATATACTGGGTCTTTTCGAAATCGAACGGCTCTACATCTATCTGTCCGTTCCTCCTACCGTAAAGAGGACTTTTGCATTCCATCATGGATATGGACGAGCCACACAGGATCAAAAACATGTTTTTATGGGCCATATATTCGTCGATGAAGAGTTGAAACTGAGAGGAGATACTTTTGTCCTGTTCCATGAGGTATGGGAATTCATCCATCACGAAAACCACCTTATCGTCAACCACTTTGGAAAAATACTTGAAAAGATCATGCCAGTCGTCTATCTTAGGCTCAATATCTCCATATTTGGCATGAATCGTATCCACTGTTCGTTTCAACTGCATAGCTTTTTCTTCCTGTGTAACCAGATGATAGATGTGTTCCTTGTCGCGTATGAAATACTTTATCAGCTCGGTCTTTCCAACTCTTCTCCTTCCGTATATGATCACGCGTTCGAATCTATCACTGCGGTATTTTTTTCCAGAAACATAACTACCGCAACACCGATTACACCTGGAATATTGTCAGCAACGAAACCTATCCGTTCTTGAGCTGGGAAAGCATATTGGAAGTGGAGGAGCATAGCTCGGCCGCTTTTAAATGGTATATTCCGCTAATCGCAGCTGCAGCCATAGCGATAGTGATAGTATATTTCAAGAAGAAGAGATAGATATGCACTCGAGGTTAACAGGGATTTTTTCATCGATGGCTCCGTGGATATCGGCGATCTGGTTGTGATACCATGAGATCACTGTGTAAGGGCTTAGTCGATCTACGGTGCTTGTGTGAAACTTTACCCTGATGATACAATCCACTCATAAACTATATATATTATTATGATTATATGCCTCCATGAAAAGGGAAGATGAGTGGGAAGACACATGGAATGATAGGCGAGATGATCCATGGGGCGTCGCATGGGATGATGATTCACCGGACTATTGTTCTTTCGTCTCAAGGATTTTAGCAAGCAAAATAGATTCTATCGTGATCGGGATTCTTTTTGTAGCTTTCCTTTTAACCGTAATGATCATGTCGATAGTGGACATTGGGTTTCTTTTTTATTACTATTTTTTGCCATTTTATATGGCATTCTTCATCTTTAACTTTACGTATTTTGCGATACTGGAAAGTGCTTTTGGGACAACCGTAGGCAAGTCATTCGCAAGCATACGAGTTATCCATTCGAATGGAAATAAACCATCACCGAGAACATCGATAATTCGGAACATGGAGCGATTGATATGGCCGCTCCCCGTTCTAGGCCAGATCCTCTTTTTCATGTCTGTTAAAAGTATCGAACATAACAAACAGAGGTGGGGTGACCAGATGGCCGATACATTTGTGGTTTCCAAACCCGTTAAATTGCCGTGACATATCACCATGTGTTCTCCTTTCGGTGCATCGGCGAACACCCCTATGTTATGCTTTTCATCTTTGTTCTGAAGGTATCCTTCAGTGTAGTGCGCAAATTTATAAAAATTTTTGTGCGAGCGGAAGGTTTCCTTCCATGTAATGACCACATCTTCAAAGAAGATGGGGGCACGGGGACTTAACAAGATTATGTGGTAATTTTGTGGTCAAGTGGATTTGTACGCCTATTTAATGGTAAATATATGTGATATCCTCGTAAATCACATGTATCATCTCCTACTCATACACAATATATTCCACATGTAACATACTTGCAGAGTAATCCTACTAGCGAGTTAAAAAACGTGATTTTTAATGAGCGTTCTGAATAGCGAATGCAGTGAGCTATTGAGGACATTTCATGATGAACCTTTACCCACACCGAAAGGTGGTTTTTAAGTTTGCTCATATATGACGAGTTCATATGACGACTTTCGCGGAGAATCTCGGGGAGTGAAGAAATTTTTAAGCGGATGATATGGATGAGGAAGTGAGGTAACGATGTATAGTGTGTAGTCTGACGAATACTGCATGCGATTGACAGAAAACCGTAGTTTTATGGAGAGTATTGGAATTTCTTGAGGGAAATTCCTACGAGAGCAGGAAGATATTTCTGCGGAAAGTTGTCTGAAATTTGATGTATATTGCGATGGCGATAAAAGTGGATGGGGGCGAACCGGAAGGTTTTTATCAAGTTTTGCTCTTATACCTTTAAGATTTAGACACGTATCGATGTGAAAAAATGAGATATGAAAAACCTTTAAGTTTGGCGTTAGTGATGTTGATTGTATTTAGTGTAATGGCGGGTGCAGTGAATTATTCGATGAGTGACACTAGCGGTTCGGAAGATAGTTCGAAAGAATTGAACGCATCCGGTGGTGGAGAGGAAGTGAAAAGTTTGGCAGACTCGCCGTGGCCGATGTTCGGTCACGACTTGAACCACACCCGCAGGAGCCCGTACGACACCAGCCATGTGGATGGGACGGAAAAATGGAATTTTACTACGGGCGATGGTGTGTATTCTTCCCCGGCCATCGATTCGGACGGCACGATCTACGTCGGCTCAAACGACGACAAGTTGTATGCGATAAACGCAGATGGGACGGAGAAGTGGAACTTTACTACGGGCGTTGATGTGCGTTCTTCGCCGGCCATCGGCTCTGACGGCACGATATACGTCGGCTCAGTCGACAACAAGTTGTATGCGATCAACGCAGTAGATGGGATGGAAAAGTGGAATTTTACTACGGGCAGCAGTGTGGATTCTTCCCCGGCTATCGGCTCAGATGGCGCGATATACGTCGGCTCTATAGACGACAAGTTGTATGCGATCAACGCAGCAGATGGGATGGAAAAGTGGAATTTTACTACGGGCAGCAGTGTGTATTCTTCGCCGGCCATCGGCTCAGACGGCACGATATATGTCGGCTCAAACGACAACAAGCTGTATGCGATCAACGCAGCAGATGGGACGGAAAAGTGGAATTTTACTACAGGCGACTGGGTGTATTCTTCGCCGGCCATCGGCTCAGACGGCACGATATACGTCGGCTCAAGAGACAACAATTTGTATGCGATCAACGCAGCAGATGGGACGGAAAAGTGGAACTCTACAACGGGTAACTGGGTGTATTCTTCACCGGCCATCGGCTCAGACGGCACGATATATGTCGGCTCAAACGACAACAAGCTGTATGCGATCAACGCAGCAGATGGGACAGAAAAGTGGAGCTTTACAACGGGCGACTGGGTAAAGTCTTCGCCGGCCATCGGCTCAGACGGCACGATATACGTCGGCTCCTGGGACCACAAGTTGTATGCGATCAACGCAGCAGATGGGACGCAGAAGTGGAGCTTTACAACGGGCGACTGGGTGGATTCTTCGCCGGCCATAGACAGTTCAGGGAAAATATATATTGGGTCCGTGGACGGCAAATTGTATGCATTCGGAGGAAAAAAAACACAACACAATTGTATAAGAATCAATTCGAATGCAGATTTCGATGAATCTCACGGTGTGACAAGTGGGAATGGAACAGAAGCCAATCCATACATCATCGAGGGGTGGGAGATCGATGGTGGAGGGTGTGGGTATGGCATCTACATCGGGAATACGACGGATCATTTCATTGTGAGGGACTGCTACCTGCATAATGCGAGTGGGAACTATGACGCACCGTATTTTACTAATTCGGGATCACATCTTTACAATGTAATAAATGGTACCGTGGATAACATCACCGCTTCGAACAACGTCTACGGTATCTACATCGACTCGTCCAGCAGCAACACGATATCCAACACCACCACATCGAACAACTGGGTTGGCGTCTACCTATACTACTCGGACAGCAACAACACGATATCCAACACCACCGCATCGAACAATGACTACGGCATCTGGCTCTTGTCGTCCAACAGCAACACGCTGTCGAACAATAACGCATCATCGAACAACGTCTACGGTATCTTCCTCGATGAATCCAGTAGTAACAACACGCTGTTGAACAACACCGTTTCATTGAACACTGACTATTACGGCATTAACCTTATCCTCAGCTCTAACGGCAACACGCTGTCGAACAACACAGTATCGGATAACAAGGAGGGTATCCGCCTCGATGAATCCAGCAGCAACACGCTGTCGAACAACACCGTTTCATGGAACACCGACTACGGCATCCATTTGGGATATTCCAACAGCAACACGCTGTCGAACAATAATGTTTCTTCGAACGGCTGGAACGGCATCCTCATCTCCAGGTCCGACGGCAACACGCTGTCGAATAACACCGTATCATCGACGAACACCGACTACGGCATCTTTCTCTGGTCGTCCAGTAGCAACTTGATATACCACAACAACTTCATCGACAACACAAAGCAGGCATATGATGATGGAAATAATCGATGGAATGCAAGCTATCCAACCGGGGGCAACTACTGGTCCGATTACGATGGCTACGATAACTACAGCGGTCCGGATCAAGACCAGCCTGGTTGGGATGGGATAGGAGATACTAATTATACGATAGACGGAGATGCACCAAATACAGATGAATACCCGCTGATGTTCCCTACCTATATGGATACGTATTCGATCGATATGTCCGCTGATGATTCGAGTGACGGATGGCAGTTCATATCCCTACCTATCATACCACACGATGAAAGTATAGAAGATGTTCTCAAGTATATCGATGGAAGCTATGATAAGGTGATGTATTATGAGGTTGCAACCGATCAGTGGATGAGCTATGTTGTGGGGAGAGATGATCACTACAACAATATAGGAAAGATCGAGCTTACCATGGGATTCTGGGTCCACATGACAAAGAACGATACATTGGTTGTAGGTGGAAATGAACCAGTATCTACAGATATAACATTAGAACCGGGCTGGAACATGGTAGGTCTGCCGAGTTCGCAATCCGGTAATCACGGATTACCTACTGAAGTAACTAAAATCGGTTACTTCAAAGCTACAGCGACATACAACATGGACTACGATTACAACGCTACTGACTTTACCTTTGAACCAGGGCAGGGCTACTGGGTCTACAACGGTGCCGACGAAGCGGTGATATGGACAGTGGATTACTGATGATCTAGTAATGATATGACTGAATATTAGTCTATAATTATATGTCTAAATAATATAATAATGGGGGCGCTGGAACTCACTACGTTTACGAGGCACACTTGCTGAAGTGAGAGTAGGAATCCCCGATTCCTACGTATCGTTCCGCTTCCACGCAGTGCATACATTTTTCGTAGAAAAGTGGGGTTACGGGGACCTAACAAGATTACGCAGTAATTTTGTGGTCAGGAGAATTCTGTGATTCCTCCAAGTGACCACATCTTCAAAGAAGATGGGAGCACGGAGATTTAAGCACTGATTTAATGGTAAATTTATTTTTATTTGAATTGGTGGTTAGTAAAAATCCCCATCCGTTCGAGTGGCAACGGCATTGTAGCTTGACGTTACAAACTCTATCTCAAACATTTTAGCTTATGGAAAATTTATTAATCCTATTAAACCCATATGGGAATACAAACGAGCATGATGAATATGATATTCAAAAAGACCGTGACGATAGGGTTGGTAGCACTGTTGGTGGTTAGTGGACTTGTAGTGGCTTTTGTAAATGCAGGTGACGAGAAATACATGGACAAAGACGAAGAAAGGGTCATAGGTGTAGAAGAGATAGAACAAACTTTCGGGATGGAAAAGGAAGAAAGGATACCGGCTGAGATAGGTGCTCCACTGCCTTACCACCGTGCACCGTTCGACGTTGGTAGTGAGTTCGTCGGTCCGCCAAGATATAGTATGGGTCCGAGCAGATCGACGGGAACGTCATCAAACTCATCTGTAGGGGGAGCGCTGCCTGTACCTGCGGGAGATCATGTCGAGCACGACCCGATACGCATCGATTCGAACGCAGATTTCGATGCCGCTCACGGAGTTACTGGTGGGAACGGAACGGAAGCAGACCCGTGGGTGATCGAGGGTTACGATATCGACGGAGGCGGGTATGGATACGGTATCTACATCGGAAATACAACGGACTACTTTGTTATACGAAACTGTTACCTGCACAATGCGAGTGAGAATTATGATCCACCACACTTTATTAATTCGGGATTGCATCTCTACTTTGTTGAAAATGGTAAAGTAGGTAACAACACCGCATCATCTAACGGTGGAAGCGGTATCTACCTCCGGGACTCCGGCAACAACACGATATATGGTAATACCGTATCATCTAACATTGGGAACGGCATCAATCTCGATCATTCAGATAGCAACATAATATTCAACAACACCGCATCATCACACGGTGGAGGCGGCATATACATGTATTCGTCAAGTAATAACAGTATATCCAAAAACACCGCATCGAACAACGACTACGGAATCTACATAGATTTGGCGAGTAGCAACATAATATCCAACAACACCGTATCATCTAACAACGATGACGGAATCCACCTCTCCTGGTCAAGCAACAACAGTATATCCAACAACATCGCATCATCGAACAGCTTCAGCGGTATCCGCCTTCGATCGTCCAGCAACAACAGTATATCCAACAACACCGCATCATCCAACAACTTCGGCGGTATCCACCTCTACTCCTCAGACTTCAACACGATATTCAACAACACCGCATCGAACAACCGGTACGGCATCTTTCTTCCCTCATCAAACAGCAACGATATATCCAACAACACCGCATCATCTAACAACGATGACGGGATCTACCTCTCCTGGTCAAACAGCAACGATATATCCAACAACACCGCCTCATTGAATAATTACTATGGGATCTCCCTCTACTCATCAAGCATGAACACGATATATCACAATAATATTATCAACAACATAAATCAAGCTTATGATGATGGAGATAACAAGTGGAATGCTAGTTACCCCGTAGGAGGTAATTATTGGAGCGATTACACCGGAGTTGATGAGTACAGCGGTCCGAATCAAGACCAACCTGGAAGTGACGGTATCGGGGATACTCCATACTTGAACATAAGTGGTGGTTTAGTTGCGCAAGATAACTATCCTTTGATGGAACTGATTGGTGTGCTCCCATCTGTCACGGGTACGATACCTTCAGATGGGGCTGAGAACGTTAAAATCGATGTTAATATAATCGTCGTCTTCAGCGGGAGTTTGAACACCTCCGATATACCGACTTTAGAAGAGATCACTAGCTCTGATTCCACCTACACTTTCGTTGGTTGGAATACAACCAATATGGAGAATGATACCGCCTCTTGGACGCACACGGTCTGGCCGAGTGAGACCACTATCATCTTGAAAGTTTCCAACTATTCAGACTTGGATGGTAAAACTGGTGAGAACTACTCCTGGAGCTTTACCACAGAGGACGCAACTCCACCCACTTCGTCGGTAGATACAATTTCACCTTACTGGAAAAACACCAGCCCTATGGCCGTATCTGCTTCGGCTACAGACTCGAACAGTGGAGTAAGGAATGCAACACTCTACTATCGTTACAGTCCTGACAACAGCAGTTGGAATGGATGGACTGATTTTTCTACAGATACCTCTTCACCGTGGGAATGGTCTTTCGATTTCCCAGACGGTGGAGAATACTACGAATTCTACTCTATCGCATCCGACGATGCAAACAACACGGAATCAGCACCTGGGTCAGCCGACACCATCTGCGGATATGATTCAACCCCACCGACCTCTATGACAGATACTATCTCCCCTTCGAAAACAAATGAGTCGTCGATCACTATCACTTATACCCGATCAGACGGGTTAAGCGGAGTAAAAAACGTTACTTTATCGTATTCTTATTCTGCCGACGGAACGAGTTACGGTTCCTGGGAGGAGTTCGGAACTAAGACATCACCGACCTTCGGTGACTTCTCCTTTGTCTTCCCAGACGGAGACGGTTATTACCAGTTCCGTACAAGAGCTTGGGACAATGCAAGTAACCAGGAACTTGAGCACGACGGTAATGATACCTGGATAAGAAAGGCATCACCAACACAACAGGACACAATCCCGCCCAGAATCACGGATCTAACGTCGGAAACACCAACCACTGGTGACGGTTTTGCTTTTACAGCGAACGTTTCCGACGATGTGGGCGTAGCGACGGTATGGATAAATTACTGGTTCGACTCCGGCTCTCCGAACAACGTATCGATGATAAAATCGGGTGACAACTGGACGTATGATTTGGACGTTACCAGCGATGCGACGGTACTGCACTATAACTACCGTGCTAAGGATGATTCAAGTAACTGGGCCACCACGGCCGACTATACCTTAGACGTGCTCGATAACGATGCACCGTCTATCACCGACAACTCGCAAACAGCGGGAACGACCGAAGATGCTTTCAATTTCAACGCTCTCGTTACGGACAATATAAACGTCTCCAATGTGTACGTGGAATACTGGTTCGGCAGTGACAGCACATCGAGCCAGAACTTCAGTATGAACAACCCCCAGGGCGACGTATGGAATTACGATATAACGTTGCCCTCGGACTCCACATACGATCTGCACTATATCATATCTGCTGTAGATTACTCGGACAACTGGGCATCTACTGGGACGGTAGATATCACCGTGACCGACGACGATGTACCGGATGGAGAGCACGGCGGATTTTTCTGGTGGATGCTAGTTATCATCGGAGCGATAGTTGTCGCTGTTATGCTGGTATTCTTCTTCAGGAAGAAAAAGGGAGATGAAGAGCCAGAAGATATGAGAGATGAGTTTGAGAGTAATGAAGAGGAAGAAATAGAAGACGTGGGGATATAATATGAGGGAAATATTAACGATGGCATTGGCGGTACTGCTTGTATTTAGTGTAATGGCGGGTGCGGTGAGCTATTCGATGAGTGATACCGGCGTTTCGGAAGAAGGCGCGGAAGATTCAAAAGAGAAAAGATCTTCTGGCGGTGGAGAGGAAGTGAAGGGGTTGGCTGACTCATCATGGCCGATGTTCGGTTACGATCCAAATCATACTCGCAGGAGCTAGTACAACACCAGCCACATGATTGGTGCAGAGAGGTGGAGTTTCTCGACCAGCGACGAAGTGTATTCCTGCCCTGCCATCGGCGGCGATGGCACGATATACGTTGGCTCTTATGACGACAAATTGTATGTTATCGGTGTGAAAGTTCCCTCCGCACCCCAGAACCTTCAGGCGAATGGACGATTGACGGTGACGATCCACTTTGGCATATATCTGATAATCGATACAACAGTTATAATCACAGCTGGGCGTATAACGATGGAGTAGACTATGATACTGGTTCAAGGAGTAACGGAACGCTCACCAGTCCGTGGATAGACATCACAGATTATGAATCGATTATACTATCGTACTATGATTGGGTGGAAACTGAAGATTCGAGTGGATACGATCTCTATTCGTTATATGTCCAAACAGATGAAGAGGGTTGGACACAAGTCTTTGAAGAATATCAATCCAATACGACTTGGGAAAAAGAGGAGTACTACTTGGAAGATCATGTCGATATACCTAATGCAAGAGGTCTAAGAATACTGTTTTCTTTCGATACCGTGGACCAGTTTGATAATGGATACGAAGGGTGGTACATCGATGACATCGGAATCACTGGAATCAAGACCGTAGTAGAAAAGCACAGTAACGACTGGAGTTCATATGTCCCTGGAAGACCGTCACATTTTAACAATTTAGAGCGCTTGAATGAATCTATGGGATTTTGGATACATATGACTTCCAATGATACCCTAACAATAGTCGGAACGAAACCAACGGTAACCGATATAACACTGCAACCAGGCTGGAATATGGTTGGTTATCCATGCAATACGAGTAACATCGCTAATTCAACCTTACCTCCAGAGGTAAGTAAAGTGGGCTATTTTTATGATAGAGCACCTTACTACCTATTATATGAGGAAGACCTCTCTTCAATCTCCTTGAATTCTGGAGAAGGCTATTGGATCTATAACGGTGCAGAGGGATCTGTTATCTGGACAGTAGAGTACTGACACCACTGATAACAGATAGATTCCTATCCTAACCTGGAGCTACTGTTGGACCGTTAACAGGCCAACTTTACCTAACCTTATTTCTATCACACCTTGGCTGATATTGAGGCATGTTAGAGATATAGATAATTATAGATTCGGAATAAATAATTATGGGGGCGCTGGAACTCACTACGTATCGTTCCGCTTCCAAACTTTTTCTCCGAAAAAAATGTCGGAACATAGTTCCAATTTCATCAAAATCATAGATTTTGATAAGTGGGGGCACGGGGACCTAACAAGATTACGCAGTAATTTTGTGGTCAGGAGGAATCTGTGATTCCTCCAAGTGCACCAATTTTTCGCAGAAAAGTGGGGGCACGGGGATTTGAACCCCGATCAACGGGTTTCCTCCACGTGAAGAGCGACTTCACGAGTGTTATCGAATTACGAGTCACCGCTCCAGTTATTCATCATACCATAACTGGTCAGCAAACCCGATTGGCGATCATACAGCGTAACTGGAGCCCATTAGGATGCCGTGTTACCCTATACCCCCATGGGGGTGATATGGGTAGAACGTGTAATCCTTTTTAGGTTTTGTGCATGGATAAACAAGAAAATCAAATCATATCAACCGGGGTATCGCATCCCTTACTTCAGCGACGGTTCTGAAATCCATAAGTCCCTGGTCAGTGATGGGGTAAACAAAAAAGTCCTCGAGAGAGAGGGTTTTCAACTGTTGGGACATGAAACCGCCTCCGCTTAACATGTCCCTTCCTTCGAAAAGAGGGTTGAAGGCAGGTAATATAACAACGTTATTAAGTGGATGATAGAGAAAACAAGGAAAGTTGATCACGCCTCCAGCTTCGTCTCTTATCTTTACGGAAGGATGTTCATGACCCATGACCAGCAGCCCTTTATGATCTACCTTCCCATGACCGTGAGAAAGGGTGAGACCGTTAATTTGAAGTTCGTTTTCAAAAAATGGAATTCCCTTTTTACTAGCTATGGTCTGTAAATAATTATCATGGTTTCCACGTATAAGAGTCAAGTTCGCCTTCTCTGTGATATAATCTATCATATCGTACATATCCCATAATTCCCTTTTGTCGTCACCGGAAAATGAGTGCTTAAAATCACCTACCACTACTACCTCTTGAGGATGGTAACGGTTGAATACGTGAGATAACCTTTCAATAATTAGTTTATTCTGGCTTCCGGGTATGCTGATACCCTTTTCTAAAAGAGAGTGATCATAACCAACATGTAGATCAGCTAGAATTATAATCTCTTTTTTTTTATACCATATGCAAAAATCTGACGTAAGGAATATTCCGGGTTCTATCTCTTTGTATTCCATGATCAAGAAATAATTTCTTTGAATACTTCTTCGTCTCTAACATCATCGAAGGCATCGTCCTTCTTAACTTCTTCCTTATATTCTTCGTCCAAGGAGATCGCCCGGGTAAGAAGAGGTTTAAGGAGTTTAACATTGTTCTGTTTAGCCGCTATCTTTGCTTTATAGTACCATGCACTGGGAGTATTTGCTTCCCGTTTGACCACTTCGTTGAATGCGTTCATCGCCTTATCAAAATGTTCTAATTGATAGTGTGCTGCACCTTTACTTAACCAGGCTATTATCTCATCATTATCCTTCTCTAAAACAATATCAAAGGCCTTTATAGCTTCTTCATATTCACCCAACTGGTATAAACAAGCACCTTTATTGTGCCATAAATCGATATTTTCTTCTCCTAGTCCTATAAGTTTATTGTATGTTTCCAAAGCACCTTTGTACTTACCCTCATTGTAAAGAGCATCACCTTTAGTATATAGCAGATCAAGGTTCTCAGGATTCAATTCCAAGGCCTTGTTTAAATAGGTTATATCAGAAGGTATCAACTCATGTATCTTTTTATAATATTTAAGGGCCTCTGGAAGATCACCTTCCTTTTCCAGTAGCTCGGCTTTACGCCTTAAAACCTCGGTCTCTTCCGGATATAATTCGAGTAAACGGTCAACCAATTCAGCATTTTCAGGATTTTGCTCCAAAGCTTTTAAAAAATTCTCCTTAGCTTCATCTAACTTGCCTTCTTCTAAAAGTTTTTCAGCCTTTGCGAGTATAATATTGATGTCATCGGGCTTCAGCCGTATTAATTCTTTGAGCGCCTCTTGATTGTTGGGATCCAGTTCAACTACCTTTTGGTACGCCTTAGCCGCCTTGTCAATCTTTCCAATTTTTTTGAAGTTCTCTGCTTCTAACTGCCACAGATCAGGGTCGTCGGGACTATGTTTAACCAGTTTATGTATATGTTTTATGTTAGCTGGGTTAATGTCTAAAAGTTGTTTGTATAATGTATAAGCATCTTCGTTTCTCCCTATTAATTTCAGTACGTTTGCCTTGTTCAATATCGCTTTTTCATTGTTAGGTTGAATATTGAGAGCTTCGTTAAAACAAAGTAAAGCGTATTCGTTCATCTTATCCATGCTAACGTATGTCATAGCTTTATTCAACCACGCATCAATGTTCCTTGGATTGAGGTTGAGCGACATCTCGAAGCATTCGATAGCATAATCATGTTCACCCAAATTAAAAAACAACGTTCCGATCTTATTGTATATATCGGAAAAAGTATTAGGATTTTTATTCACTACTTCTTTTTCTTCCCTGAGGTAACGCAGTACTCGCCGATATTCATAAACGACATCAGAGATCCGCCCTGAAACTTGCTTTTTCATGGTCTCTTCGACCATGGACTTTGCCTCGTCGGCTACTTTCTCCTCTTTGCTTCGACCAAAAGGCAAGAATGCATCACCTTTTTAATATACATCCATATGCTATGCCCAATTAAGATATAAAATCTTCGGTCATCTTCTTAGTTTATAGTATCTTGAGAAATCCGCGGATATATCTCAAAGGAGAGTTTATTAAGAACATAGAACGCTGCCGACCTCTTCATCCATAAGTTTTAAAAAATCGTCTATATTTTCCTTATTTACGGTCCCTCCCGCAGCTATATCGTGTCCACCACCTGACCCTCCGAACTTCCCACTTATTCTTCGACATAAACTACCAAGGTCAAGTCCCTTTTCCACCATAGATATTGTACCTCGTGCGGACACATCCACTCTGCCGTCAACATCACATAATCCGAGGCATGGCTTATCTTGATCGAACAGATACATCATACCGAGTCCTGCCAGCTCACCCTTTCTTGTTCTCTTGCTTTCGTAAAAATATTGAATATTATCCATCACTACCGGTCCTTCCTTTTCTAACTCGCGAAGTCTGTTAACCGTCTCCATCCTATACTCCTCTCTCAACTCCAAGGCGTTTTGTAATGCACCATTATCTCCCAAACAGAAGGATAATGCTAGTCCCGGTTTTGAAACCCGTGCACATGCATTCATAATCTTGTATAATTCATCTACGCTCATCTTTAGTCTGTTCGACATATATCTGTAACCCTTTATGGATTCTATTATATACGCAGGCACGTCTTTTTTTAATAGGCTGAGTGTGATTATAGATGTCAATTTTCTCTCTTTTTCTTTCGATATATCTTCGATGGGAGTCGAAGTGTCAAGTTTTAAACTCTTTAGTATCTTATCTATCTTGCTTTCGTTGCCTGAAATCCCTGGAAAATACGGGTCGCATGACTTTAAAAGGGCATCGCGTACCCCTTTTCCATCGATAAAAATTCCTTCGCTTTTAGTGATCACTCCTTTTTCTAATGATTCTTCAAGGATCTGTTTGTTCAACCCTTTAAATCCACCTACATTTTGTTTATCCGCCGCTGAGCCGGCTAAAGCATATATCGCCTTAATCCAGTTTGTTTCGTCATGAAATATCGCCAACAACAAAGCTAAAGTGCCCCCGCTTACCTCGCGTGCACCATCTATACCAAATTCGTGAGGGTTGATGAATACTTTATCGTCTTTGTCCGATATCATTTCATCAACTTTGTGATGATCAAGCAGGATGACAGGGTCGTCTGATCCGGATATCTTTTTAATATCACCTGCACCCACATCAGTAAATATTAACGGGAGTCCCTTTGGTATGTTATTCGGAGTAGAATGGACAAAAGTGGAATGAAATCCCTTCCCTGCCTTCATGAGTGCACGAGAGATCACCACTGCTGCCGATATACCATCGGCGTCATAATGAGTAATTATTCTGAATTTATCGTGTTCATCAAGTAAATCGACGGCTTTATCGAACTTTTCCTTGAATCCTTCTGGTAGGTCTAGCAATTACCCTCCTCTCAAGTGCTTTATCTAATTAACATCTCTGCTTTATCGATTGAGTACTTCCAATCTTCAGGAAGTGATCCCTCACGTTTATAATATTTAACGAGCCTTCTTATCTTTGCTTCCACAAGATGAAGACCTCTCTTATTACTCAGGTCCTTAGGATTCTGCTTTAAATGTTCGTGAAGGTTGATCGCCCTATTCATCAGATCCAAGAGATCTTCCGGGAGATTTGGATACACTTTTTCTGCTTTCATGATATCGCTCACACTTTCTCCGGTAACGAGTTTCGAGTTGGGTATTCCGTATTGATCTCTTAGGATTACACCTATCTCGCTTGAAGTACGCCCATCTTTAGCTAGGGAAACGATAATGTCGACTACCGCATCCTGTTCTATATCTACCCATTCCGGTGAATCGGTCACATAGGGTTTCGATGAACCTGATTTTCCACGTTTTCTTGCATGCATTCGTGCCATAGTACTTTCCTCTATAATTTGAAGGAGTCGTTTCATAAACCTTCTCATACTTAAAGGTTACAGTTAATCCGATATACTTTTATTGAACCACCATATAGCCATTTTCAAGGGATAAATATGAGCAAAACAACATTCAGCGTAATAAAAGCGGACGTGGGCGGCCTACCAGGTCATTCAACGGTTCACCCCAAACTGATAAAGGTGGCCGAACAGAACTTGAAAGATAGCGAATTACTACGGGACTTCCACGTTACTCACTGCGGGGACGACCTTGAACTTCTGATGACACATCATGAGGGCGAGGATTCCGAAGATATCCACTCGCTAGCCTGGGACACTTTCATAAAGGCAACCGAAACAGCCAAAGAACTGGGACTGTACGGTGCAGGTCAGGATATGCTTTCTGATGCATTTTCAGGTAACATCAGGGGGATGGGTCCCGGCATAGCCGAGATGGAGTTCACCGAAAGGAAGGCGGAACCCATGGTTGCTTTCCTGATGGACAAGACAGAACCCGGAGCTTTCAACCTACCTATATTCAAGATGTTTGCAGACCCCTTCAACACTGCGGGTCTTGTGATCGACCCGTCACTGCATCCGGGCTTCGTGTTCGAGATATGGGATATAAAGGAATCCAAAAGCATCACCATGAGCTCACCCGAGGAGATGTATGATATATTGGCTCTGATTGGTGCCAAGGGACGTTTCGTCATCAAACGTGTTTACCCCAAAGAAGGTAAATTACCGACGGACGAACCCGTAGCTGCGATAAGTACTGAGAAATTATACCAAATAGCAGGCGAGTACGTAGGTAAGGACGACCCCGTAGCCCTTGTACGATGCCAATCCGGACTTCCTGCATTGGGCGAGGTCATAGAACCCTTCTCGCACGCCTTCCTCGTATCCGGTTGGATGAGGGGCAGTCACAACGGCCCCATCATGCCGGTAGGTGTTGATCAGGCACAATGCACACGATTCGACGGACCCCCCCGTGTGGTCGCCTTAGGCTTCCAGGTAAAGGATGCCAAGATGAGCATCCCCTCGGACTTGTTCGACGACCCGGCCTATGATCTGGCAAGGGAAGAATCGGCACGCATAGCCGACTACATGCGCCGCCACGGACCATTTGAACCGCATCGATTACCGTTGGAGGACATGGAATACACCACCCTTCCAAAGGTGATGACAAAACTGAAGGGACGTTTCGAGTCTGTGGAATAAACTCTAAACCCTTTTTTCTTTTTTATTACTTATATCACTGAAGTGGCCATGAACTCAAAGACCAGATCATAAGGTTTGTCGGTCGTTTCTATCTCTTCCTTGGTCATACCCAGGGCGAGCAACTTTTCTATGGACGGCTCCAGGATTGAATCGTCCCTTTGCCATCCCATATATTCCAAGAATGAATTCAAGTTATCACTGGCCATAACCACCGCCTCTTCGGCGTCATCATGTAAACCCATCTTGTCTATAGCGTTCTTGATCTGCCTGTGCCCCGAGGCCCACAGCAGTGTTTCCATCTCCAGTGAATCACACCTGTTAGTACCTCTTTTAGTGGTATATAGAGCCTTCTCGTAAGCCCAATTTAGATGCTCACGGCCGACCACGACCTTGTCATCGAACAACTGCACGAAACAGTCCTTTGTCTTCCGGTATTTTTCTACGTGTTTGAAGGTTCCGGCAGCACTATCCGGATCTGGTATCTTCACACCGGCGATATTCAAGGTCCTTCACCCTTTGAGAATTCGATATGTACGTGTTCGACGTCTTCCACTCCCTTCAAAGACTCAACCATACCCGCTATGGCGTTTTTTATTATATCTGCGGGAAATTCACCGAGCTCAACCGGTTCTCCGTTGACCCTAAGTCGTATGGTCGATCTCATGGTACAATCTTGGAGCTCTGCCTCCGCTACCGTCACCGCCCGGGCCATCTCTTCACAGTTAGGATGCCCGCATTTACCGCAGTCCAGGTGTGGTAGTTGACGGAGTATATCCATAACCTTTATCTCTTTCTCGATGTCCTTAACCACTCTGTGGATATCTTCTTCGGACCATTCACTCTTATCCCCCACGTCTATTCCGGTGATATCCTCGTGTTTATAGCCTTCCAGCAGTACTATTTCAAAGATGTCGATAGAGGAGATGATATCTAGTATCCTTTTAAGACCGAGTTCTTCCTTCACCATGAAAGATGTTTCAACCGGGGAAGAAAATACGGTCAATCCGGCACCGGCTTTACCGTGTAAGTAAGTATCCGTCCCCTCTCTTTCCATACTGTATTTACCCCGGGTGTGCTTTACCGCAGCCACCCTATATCCTCTATCCGCCAGTTTGGTGATCACCTGGCTCATCACGGAAGTCTTCCCGCAGTCCTTTGTACCGTGGAATCCGAAGGTTGCGATCTTATTCATCTTTTGTTCAACCTCATCTTGTAGCTTAAGATAGGATCTCTCGATGCCTGTGTATCGTCAACACGTTTTACCGCGGTGTTGTGGGGTGCCGAACTGACGGTTTCCACATCCTCTTCCATTATGGCTCGGAATGCCTTTACAAATCCGTCAAGGGTTTCTTTTCTTTCGGTCTCGGTGGGCTCTATCATCAGTGCCTCGTCCACGATAAGAGGGAAGTAAATGGTGGGTGCATGATAGCCGTAATCCAACAGACGCTTGGCGATATCGAGAGTACGAAGACCCTTCTTTTTTAAGCTGCTGCCGGAGAGAACGAACTCATGCTTGCGTAATTCACCATAGGGCAATTCGAGTACGTCTTCCAGCTGTTTTTTAAGGTAGTTGCTGTTAAGGACCGCCCTCTCGCTTATGGAGGTGATCCCATCGGAACCTTCCTTCAATATATACGCATATGCTCTTAACAGTACCAGCCAGTTACCGTAAAAACCTTTGATGCGTCCGATCGAATTCTTTAATTCGTGATCGAGATAGTATTTGTCCTTCGCCTTTTCAACTATGGGCACCGGTAGAAACGATCGCAGATCTTTGGTTACAGCTACGGGCCCCGAACCCGGGCCGCCGCCTCCGTGGGGCGTTCCTAAGGTTTTGTGTAGGTTAAAATGCATCATGTCAAAGTTCATCGTCCCGGGGCAGGTCTTCCCCATTATGGCGTTGAGGTTTGCACCGTCGTAATACAGTAATCCACCGGCGTCGTGGATTATATCTGCTATCTCGAGGGCATCCTTTTCGAAAATACCCAGGGTATTCGGATTGGTGAGCATGAAGGCGGCGGTCTTATCTCCAACGGCCTCTTCCAGTGCTTTGATATCAACGCAGCCTTCCTTGGAAGGTATCTCTATTGTTTTATAGCCAAGCATCGCTGCACTCGCCGGATTGGTGCCGTGGGCGGTATCGGGCAATATTATCTCGTTGCGTTCCTCTCCTTTCTTGCGGTGATATTTGTGTACTATCATCAATCCTGTCATCTCGCCATGGGCGCCCGCTGCGGGCTGAAGAGTGACGGCGTCCATGCCGCTTATCTCGGCGAGCATCTGCTGGAGCTCGTACATTATACGGAGTGTCCCCTGCACGGTATCTTCAGGCTGATATGGATGTATATCGACGGCTTTGGTTTCTCTACACAGCAACTCGCTGTACTTGGGGTTGAACTTCATTGTGCACGATCCCAGGGGATAAAAACCTGAATCTATACCGTAATTCATCTGGGATAATCTTGTAAAGTGCCTGATCACTTCGTATTCGGGCATATCCGGTATCAGAGGCGCTTCCTTCCGAGATATATTATCCGGTAGCGGATTTTCCTCTACCCCCCTTTCAACGCAGTGCTCTTCGAATATATCGTGAACATGGTAACGTGCCTGCCTGTACCCTTGGTTCATGGGCTCACCCCCTTGAGCACTTCCGTTAAAAGCTCCATATCTTCTTCAGTATTGGTGTCACTGACAGCAGTGAGCATTTTTCTATCCGATCCCGAGAAGTATTTGTCTATGTATATCCCGGGCAGCAAGTTCTTTGCATCGGCTTCGGCGGTTAACTTTTCCGTATCCGTCGGTAACTCGACAACGAATTCGTTGAAAAATTCTCCTGTAAAATAGGGTGCGGAATACCCATCCAGTCCGTCTATCATCTTCGCCAGTCGATGGGCCTTATCGTAGCATACTTTGGCGGTCTCTTCCAAACCCTTACCACCTTTTAGCAGTATATATACCGCGGATGCCAGGGCCGAAAGTGCCTCGTTGGTACATATGTTCGAGGTCGCACGTTCACGGCGTATATGCTGTTCTCTGGTCTGTAGTGTCATACAGTACGCGGTGTCGCCATCCGCATCGACCGTCTCCCCTATCATACGACCGGGCATCTTCCTTATATGCTTTTTACCGCAGGCGAAGATACCTACAGTAGGTCCTCCGAAGGAAGGGGGTATCCCGAAGGGTTGACTGTCACCCACCACGATATCGGCACCCCATTCCGACGGCGGCTTGAGCAGTGCAAGTGATAGGGGGTTGACCCCTGCTATCATCACGGCCCCGGTATCATCACGCAGATCTTTGAAGAGTTTTATGTCCTCTTCCAGAACACCGAAGGCGTTGGGCGATTCAACGTAGAAACCCAGTGTATCTTCGCCTATCTTTCCCTTGAGTTCATCAGTATCTATAGTCCCCCTTTCCTTGTCGAAGGGAACGAGTTCTATCTCTATGTCCGAGCCTACCAGATAATTCCTGACCACAGGTAGTCTGTCCCAATGGATGTTCTCAGGTATCAAAAATCTCTTTCTTTTGCGCTTGCCTATCCTCCCTGCCATCCGCACCGCTTCTCCCAGGGCGGTATGATGATCGTACATGCTGGTATTGGCGGCCTCCATCCCGGTGAGTTCGCATATCAAGCTCTGGTACTCGAACAGTGCCCGGAGCATCCCCTGGCTTATCTCCGCCTGGTACGGTGTGTAGGAAGTGTAAAATTCCGAGCGGGCGATGATCTCCGATACCCCGGCGGGTACGTACTGTCTGTAGATACCTCCTCCGAGAAAACAGACCATGTCGTCCAGGCTTTTGTTCCTGCCTAGATGGTTTTTTACTCTTTGCATAACTTCCATCTCGGATATTCCGTTAGGTAAGTCTATGTCATGCTTTACGCCTTCGGGTACATCGGCGAATAATTCGTCAACGCAGTCTATTCCCAAGTATTCGAGCATCTCTTTTTCGTCCGTCATGTGGGCACCGAAAGGTGGAAAGATGAGGCGGTAAAAAGGTTTTTGTGTCCAAAAGAATAATCTTTTAACCAACGAGGCGATATCGAGGTGATGAGAATCGAGCTGGAAGAAAAAGTGCTATCAAGGGTCAGACCGTCCCCTTCGGATCGTGAAAGGATATCGGAGACAGCTGAGGCTTTGATGGATATTTTGTGTTCGAAAGCGGGGGGTCGTTTCCAGCCGCTACTTGTAGGTTCGGTACCGAAAGGAACCTTCCTGAAGGACCCGGACATAGACGTGTTCTTGTTATATCCAGTCAACGTCTCCAAAGAGATCATGGCTAAAGAGGCACTCGCCCTGGGCAGGGAGATACTCCGGGGGCCGGTAGAGAAATACGCTGAACACCCTTATATCCATGGAACTTATGGTGGATACGATGCGGATATCGTGCCTTGTTACAAGGTCGAAGATATAGGCGATATGCGCTCGTCCGTTGATCGTACTCCTCTGCATACGGGGTATATAATCGATAATCTACCGTCAGGTAGGAGGGATGATGTTCTTTTGTTGAAGTCATTTCTCAAAGGGATCGGTGCCTACGGTGCCCATGCACAGGTAAAGGGTTTTTCGGGGTATCTGTGTGAACTCATGGTCCTCTATTACGGCTCCTTCGAAGAGGTTCTTCGCGGAGCCGCGTCATGGAAGTTCAAAGAGACCATAGAGATGGTGGAAGCCGAAAGAGAATTCGACGAATTTTTTGTGTTTGTTGACCCCGTCGATCCAAGGAGAAACGTGGCTTCCGCTGTTGACGAAGAAACCTTTGCACTCTTTATTTACGCTGCTAAGACTTATCTCGAAACACCGAAGTTATCGTATTTCTTCCCGTCGGAAGTCAAAAAGCGCGGTGATGAAAAGCTGCTGGCGATATTAAGAAAAAGAGGTACTCATCTCGTATTGCTATCGTTTCCGCGACCGGATATCATCGACGAAAACCTGTATCCGCAGGTGGAGAAGGCCTGTAGAAAGCTGCACGAACATATGGAGATGAACGACTTTCAGGTCCTGCACTCCGGGCATAACATAGACCATAATATATCGTTGCTATTCGAGCTTGAGCACGGTGAACTAGCCCATATCAAAAAACATAGAGGTCCGCCTGTGTATAATCCCAACGCTGCCCGATTCAGTAATAAATACGGAGACGATGTTTACATCGAAGGAAACAGGCTCATGACCGACCGCCCGAGAGAGTTCGTAACCATCTCTTCCCTGATAGTGAACATCATAGAAGATGTGGATATGGGCAGCGATCTAAATGAAATAATGGTCAAAGAGCTGAAGATCGTCCAAGGCGAAGATACGGTGGTTCACGCTCCGGACGCCGTCAATATCTTCTTCGATAAATCTTTCCCGTGGGAAGGGTAGTGATAGTTTATATCTTTGAGAATTGTTATCCATGAACACACCGATATAAATTTGGGAGAATCATGGGTATGACTGTATAGCGAAGGTATGGTGAAGGCGAACATCATTATTACACAAGCTAGGATATAACCGAAATACCGACACATATATATAGGTGTGCTACTATAACTATAGTTGATCAGCATGATGATAAATAAGATATATGTTACAGCTAGTATTTTATTTATTGTGAGCTCGGCTTCTGCTGCACACCTCTTTTTTCCGGCGTTCAACGACCAACTGAGTGAAGAAGATATATTCACCGAAGAGCAGTGGCATTACACGGTACCTGTGGAGGTGCACAGCGGTTTGATCGAACGGGAAGATCGAGTGATTTCG
>CAZAMQ010000018.1:0-39970 GCA_964486225.1 uncultured Thermoplasmata archaeon
GTGTAAGTGTAAGTACGGTATTGGGAAGAAGTCTGAATAGTCGTGCTGCGCAGCGAGCTGTTGACGACGAACTTGCCGCCGGCATCGATGTTGATGCCGTATTTTTCCGGCGGTTCCGGGTTCTCGATCACGAAGGTGACGTTGTCGTTGAAGATAAGGTTGCCGGTATCTAGTATGTTTAAATCACCATTTCTCATTATAATTTCTATACTGTTTACACCTTCATCATCCGGCAAAACGTATTCATCACCCACGTCAGGATTTGGAAGAGTGTATCCTGGATCCCAAATAAGTGTTTTCTCAGATTGAGTACTAACAGTAACACCAAAACTCATAATCGTCGGTGGCGCTTCTACTGTCTCAGCGGGAGCACTTTATTAATATAAAGTGCGAGCGCGGGGTTTGAACTTTGGTTCGTGAGTTAAACTTGTTTAACGAGTGCTTGGAATCACGAGCAAAGCGAGTGATTGTGAGCGGAATCCCGGCGGGAGCATCTAAAACTTTTTGAGCGAAGCGAGAAAAAGGTTTAGAAAGGAGGAATGCCTAGCATTCCTGTGTTTTAAAATTTATTCTTAATACGAGCCAGTGGAAAAATCCCCTTTGGATTTTTCTGACGCGGGAGCATTTACAATCTTTCTGACACCGTCTGAAAGTTGTAAAGAGGAGAAGCGAGCGTAAGCGAGTTCCAACGAATCTAAAACTTTTTGAGCGAAGCGAGAAAAAGGTTTAGAAAGGAGGAATGCCGAGCATTCATGTGCATTTTCCAATGTATAGGTTCTCTTTAGTTTCATTCTTATCAACCTCGTGATACCTATCTTTTTCTTTCAACTCTTTATACAACAGATCCTTACCTCCACGTAGATAAATCTGTGTTGTACCTATATTAGAATGACCTAGAAAACGTCTTACAGACTCTATATTAAGCCCTTCCTCCGCCTCTCACCCTGCACGTTTCCAATAGATGTCGCCCTCACTCTCATCCTCTTTAGATCTAAGTGCTTGGCTTCGCCGCTCTCTTTGATGACCGATAAAAGGAAACGAAATACGTCGTACCGCTCGTTTTTTACTGCCTTCTTTTCTTGAATATATATACGTCTCTAAAAGGTTAAAAACTATCACACCTACGATTATCAATCCTATCGCATGGGGCAGTAACGCGTGGTTCAATTCATATTCCGCTGCGCTGAAAGGCCAATTCAAATATATGCCGTCTTCCGGTGAAAAGGTGTCAAGAAGCAAGTGGCTGGAAGACATCAAGAATACCAGTAGAAATATCCTGGTGAGAATGCTTCTTCCCGTTCCCTTCTCGTACAGATGTACAAAGAGGATCATAAGTACCGGTATGTACAACATCACTAAGCCGGTATGAAAGTATCTCAGGCTGAAAATACCACGCATAAATAATATATAGTCTACGTCTATAATACAATTGACGGCAAAAGCTAAGACTATGACGATAACATATCTATGTTTGTGATGTATACTCATACCCAGTCCGATAAGGATGGAGATCAATATATGAAATGCGGGATGCATCCTATACAAATTAAATTCTATCCTCTAATAAACTTTCCCTAATCAATCAAACATTAATAATCGATGTTCCAGTATATCATATAGTCCGCACTGTTGTATATCCAGTAACCCTTACCAGGTTCGAACACGAAGGTGCCCGGGTTGTGATCATATGCGAGATTGTAATCCATGGATCGATCGAAATAACCTACCTTAGTAACTTCTTCGGGGATCCCGTGATTACCTGCGGTTTCACTTGGAACACCTACCAGATTCCATTCAGGGCTCAGCTCCAAAGACGTATCACCCGGTCGGGTACCCGCCACGGTCAGTGTGTCAGAGGAGGTCATGCGTATCCATATGCCCATGGATTGGTCCCAGTGCTCTAAGTTGTTGTATTTGTCCTCTCTCCCGGATATGTACGTGTACCACCGGTCAACAGAAGCATCGTAGTACATCACTTCACCGTAGTTCCCCGGAATACCGTATGTAATATCATCGAGGATAGTGGTTAACGATGTATTTAAAGGTATCAAATTGAACGACACGAAGTTCCAGCCGTCCCCTTCGCCACCAGCATCAAGAGGTATATCGAAGGTTGTCTGCTCATCTCCCCAGTCATAACCTCCGGTCTCAAGGGTCGGGTCTCCCAATATATTCATACCATAAAACCAATCACGTGATGATTGTCCGTTCAGCACATGCCAGTGTCTGAACGCCTCTCCGATCCCGGCACCCTGGGAGAGTGGGTGGTAAAAATCTTGAAATTGAAGCATTGACCCTGTTTTGGTGGAGCCTACGGCTACCAGACCCGAAACGGAGGGGGCGAACAGATAGTGCCCTGCTATGTAACCGTTATTTGAGGAATATGTGTACTCCGTACCACTACAGCAGAACAAGTTGTAGAACAGTGCTCTCGGCTGGGTTCCGCTTATATCCGTGTTGTAGGCATATGTGTTACTGCCTCCTTCCTCAGGATAGAAAACGTGCAGCCTTGGATTCGAATGAGCGAACAGTGATACCCACTCGTAATCTATGGTGAGGTTGTTCAGATAATTATCAGCGTTTGTATCTCGGTATTCCTTCACAAAGGTCCTGTTCTCGTAGAGCAAACCGACATTTTCATCCCACTCGTCCGCCCAATCATACCAGTCGTTATCGACGAATACCAATGCCTTCTCCTCACGGGTGAGGACACCTCTGGAATAGTCATCTACCCTATCTATGTAGCCCTCCAGTAACTCCTCACTGCTACCCAAGGATCCCAGAGAGTCGGTGTACAATCGGCCGACCCATATCTCGGGTTCAACATCTCCGTTTTCATCCGTATGTGTGGTGTACGGGTTGTGCTGGGTACCGTCACCGCCACCCCATTCTCCGTCAAGGTCCATATAATACAGATCGATGGGAAAGGTTTCATCGCCAAACCCGTCTTTGTAGTACCAGGAGACGGGTATATCACCTATCAATATAGCACCCACCAAGCCTTCGTCGTGTCCGTCCTGCAAAGCCCTTCTGACCTGCGGGTGGTCGGTCCAGGTCCCGTTCACGATCTCAACGGTGTACGGTACATTCCTCCGGTTCTCGATATTATCCACAAGATTGTACACACTATCGGTTATGCTCGTGTACAGATCGTCCTGTATCAGTATGTACACCAGGCCGCCGTTCGATCTCTCATATGGATACGGGATCCGTTCTTCCATGTTATCCGGTGGTAATAGACCCGTTCGTCCGAGTTCGGGGTCTATACAGTCGGAAATATCATCTGTAGTAAGCTGAAAATCATTTTCGGATGATACGATCGATACAGTGGTAAATGCCGAGGTCATCACAAAAATAGCCATTAAAAACGCCAGTTTTTTTGTTATTTTCTTCATTTGATTTACCCCTAATTTCGGTGATTCTATCCTTAGTTTGACACCATATCATAAGACTGTATTATAAGTTTGTCAAAAAATCACTCTTACCTAAAAAAGCATGAGTGTACACCCTTTTGTTGAGTCCTGATTTCATTCGACCCTGAAATTGATATGTTTCTCATCCCATAAAGAGATATGTACGGAGATCACCTGATACATGTAGATATAGTGAAAGATGATCTAGTCATCAACGTTAACGATAAGGAAGGTTGGGTGGTTTATCAAAGGGATATCGGGGGCAACGTGTTCGAAAAGGAATTTTTAGCTAGTAAAGGAGATACTCTTAATACCGCATGACTGACCAGTATGAAAACATCTGATACCGAAAGTACCGAAGGTGAAAGATATGTGATCCAGTACAAGAGAACCTTGACAGTAATAGCTGTAACTACAACGACCACGTATTTGTGTTTGTGATGAATGATCATTCCCAGATCTATAAGGATGGATACCAGTAAACGGAATGCGGGATGCATCCTTAAAAAAATTTAACTATCTTTCCCGAAAGGAAATATTTCTCAATTCTTTTATGTCCTCCATGGTCATATCCAAATCTTTCATCAACCGTTTTATCAACTTTGTATCTTTTTTCAATGCTGACATTAAGATGTCTATCAATTGAGCTATTATTTTTTCCTCTTTACTTGATCTTTCAAAACTTTTTTTTAACTCTTTCAATTCTTTGATCTTACGGGATATGGACTCCTCTCTATCAAGGACCATCTTGACGTATCTATCCTTCTCGTCGTCCAGCGCACTTCTCTCAATAGCTATCATTTTTCTTTTCTGTTCTAATTTTTTCTTTAGTTCATCAAGTTCTTCGCGGCTTTCCATGAGATTTATTCCCCTTGATCTTGGTATAAAATCATTTTTTCTAGTTCGTGAAATGCGAGTTCCACATTTTCACCTGTTCTTGCACTTGTAGTAAAGTAACGGTAGTCATGATCTTCAAGATATAATTGTATATCTTCCTCGAAGACCTCTATATCCGATACAAGGTCATTTTTGTTGCCCAGTATTATCAAAGGTATATTCGGGTTTGTGTCTTCAATAATATTCATGAATTTGGGTATGCGTTCCAAGGTGTTTTTTCTCGTTAGATCGAAGACTATAAAGACGGCTTCCACTCCCTTTAAAGTGCTGTAAACCAGATGATCGAAGGTGTCCTGTCCCAGCAGGTCCCATATCAATAGTTTCAGATCCTCTCCGTCTATGACCTCCTCTTTCTTTACTACTTTTGCGCCTATAGTTAAGATGTAGCCCTCATCGAACATGTCGAAAACGAACCGTTGTACCAGGGACGTCTTTCCCACCGCTGGATCGCCCAGCAAAGCCACCTTCTTTACAAGAACCATGATCTCACTTTATAAACTTACATATGCAAGGGGTTAAGGATATATATCATTTTTCCTTTCGTGCATATATACATATTTTCTCGTCCGGTAAAAAATAAACCTTAGACTATCTTCCCCCCCTGAAATCCGAGAGTCGATATCTGAGTTTTAGCGATAGTTTGTAAAACTACTTGCTCCCCTTCCCTGGCACCCAACCGTCTGAGGTCATTCTGACGGAGATAGATGAAACCCTCCTCGACCAGGGAATCCGAGTAGCCTGTTACAATTATGGTATTTCTTTTGAAATAGATTACCACCTTGTCACCTTGTGAGAGAGAAAGGTTTTTGAAGGCAGACCGACATATCCTGGTTCTACCACCTTGACTTATTCTGCTCTTTTTCACTCTTAGAGAGATACGCTTCCTGTCCATAATTTCTTACCTATCCTACAGTTTATTTTTCGTAGAAACTTGTTTTATACGATATTTGTGCGCCTTATATATAACGATTTTTACACTTTACCAATTTATGTTGCCTATTAATTATTTCGTTTGGTAAATCAAATTATGATTCAAAGTAGATATTTGATAGTAAAATATATATATTGAAAAGGGTTTGCCATCTTAAAGAGAAGGTCACATGAATGAAAGAGATCTGTATAGAGCCGAACAACTGATGGAAGAAATCAGTGGTCACCGAAACTCCGCGATGTTTATATTCAATACTAAATTTACACAGATCGGAAAAACAAACCTCTTGTTACTCAAGGGATTACTTGATATCGAGGGGGAAAGTGGGTTCTTCGTAGTTCTGGACAGACCTCATCAATACATGTCCTATCTTCTTCGCATGCACAAGGTAAATCAGAAGAACCTGTGGTTCATCGATGGAGTGACTCACACGTCGGGCCTCGAGAGGGAAGAGAGGGATAACGTGAATTTCCTAGAAGGGCCTTTTCACATAGAGACACTTTTTGACAACATGGAATTCGGTGGAATGGGAGTGGAAAAAGGTTTTCTATCTCCGGAGAGTGTGGATTTCTTCCTTATAGATAACATAGCTTCGATGTTGAATTACAACGAGGTGAACAGAGTCGAAAGCTTTATTATTTCATTCTCAGATTTTATTAAAACCCATAGTCACATTATGGGAGGTGTAACCATAGACAAAGAATCAAATCCGGAATTGAGCGAAATTTTGATGGAGCATTTTGACTATATGATAGACACTGAAAACATGAATAAGGAGGCTGAAATATGGTTCTAAGACGCATCTCAAGCGGAATAAGTGGGTTAGATGATATGATGAAAGGCGGATTTCCCTTTCCATCCGTAGTTCTTGTCGCTGGCAGCGCCGGTACGGGGAAGACAACTTTTGGGATGAAATTCCTCATAGAGGGGGCAAACAAGGGTGAACAAGGTCTTTTCCTAACCACACTAAGCGAGCCAACACAATGGATGCTTAGATATGCAAGCCAGTTCGACTTTATCAAAAAAGAATATTTTGGAAGGGAAATATTGTATGAAGATATGGGTCTGATGCTGCAGCGAGACGGTTACGAGGAGCTGTTAGATTTCGTAGATGATAAGATAGCCGAGGTGATGCCGCAAAGGATAGTGATAGATCCCATAACGGTCGTGGGTGCATTCTTTGAGGAGGATTACAGACTATTTCTCTTTGAACTGACCAATTTACTGAAAAACTGGCAAGCGGTCACCGTACTCACCGGTGAGGTGAATCCCGGTGAAACCTATCCCGCCCAGATCAGTTATGCAGTTGACTCCGTAATACTCCTCACTATGATGGAAGAGGAGGAAAACCGCAGAAAATATCTGGAGGTGCTCAAGATGAGGGGAACGAACCATATGACCGGGAGACGACCGTTTACCATCACTCAAGAGGAAGGTGTTGTCGTACTGAAATCAAGATTCTGAACCCCTTCTAACAAGATATATATCGAAGCGCACACCACCCAGGTCGGATTCGGAGATATCGATATGTCCGCCTATACTTTCCACCGAAACCATGGATAGGTGAAGTCCGACATTCTTGTTTATATCAAGATAGGTTCTCGATCGAGTTAACTCTTGGATAACATCATTTTCAAGCCCGGTTCCGTCATCTTCTATTGTGATTACAACGTAATCGGTGTATTCACGGCTGGTTATACGTATCTTGGAACAATCAGCATGTTTGATAGTGTTATCTATCAGATTGGAGAATATACTTTCTATCAGTGTGCCTCCTTGACTGTCGCTTCTCACCTTGATGTCCCCTTCTAATTCTCCTGTTACAAGTTCGATACCGGACTCTGCAGCCCTAGCTTTGTATGCATTTATGGTTTCTTTTAGCAAGAAATAAGGATTGATGCTGCCCTCACCCATCTCTGTTTCTGCCTGGCTCAGCATCTGAACCCTTTTTATGAGTCCAACGGCACCCGACACGGATTCTTGTTCTTTTAGAGCCATGTTCTCCATTTCTTCGTCTAAACCCTCTTCGAGCATTAGCTCGATATAGCCCTGTATTATCTGCAGTTTGTTTCCAATATCGTGGATCAAAAGCGAGTGTAAAAAATTCTTCCAGGCTTCAGCAGCTTTTTTATCCGAGATATCAAGTAGTGACACCATGTAGGCCATGGACTCGCCGTCCGTATCTTCCACGAGTGTTGTTACCATGAGGGCATCGAACATCTCACCGTCCCTTCTTCTACAGCGCATCTCACCCATCCAACCCTCGGGATCAAGGATAATATCCGATAGAGCGTCAGTGAACTCATCATCTATGATTACCAGTTCCCCGAAGGAAGTATTTAGGGCATCACGATGGTTATCGTATCCGAACATATCAAGGAATGCCTGGTTTACGTATAGAATATCGTTTTCCATATCTACGACGGTGATAGCGTTTATGGAACTCTCTATGGCGTGATCCAACAGCTTCAATTCCTTCTCTCTTTTCTTCAGCTTTGAGATATCCCTGAAAACGAGTATCACATCGTGCTCGCCGTCTTCGAATGAGATCACACTGGAGGTGAGGGTCACCGGAACCATCTTACCATTTTTCTCCGGTACAAAAAGTTCCACGGGACCCGCTTCACCCTCCGTTAATGCTGTGATAATAACATCGTTCAGGGTGTTACGAGTTCTTTCATCCATGGCAGAAACCCAATTACTTCTCTCCAGTTTACAGTCGGATAGATCCTTCAGAGGATATCCGAATACACTTTCGAAGGCAGGATTCACCATTTTTACCACGTGGTCAGACCCGATCACGATCAGGGGATCTACCATCGCATTAACTATGGCTATTTTCTCTTCGATCGCTTCTTTCGCCCTGAGGAATGCCTGAGATAGATATGCGGTTCTTTGTTTTACTTTGCTTTCCAACACATCTTGGCTAAGTACGGATAGTTTCTCTTCCTCAAGGACACCTTTGGGAAGTGCCAGCAGTAAATCGATAAAAATTGACGGATTGCCGTATTCGTTCCTCGTCATCCGAAATACGTTTTCCAAAGTGTATCTTGAGGCATGCAGGGATACCAGGTCCCCGTGAAAATTCATTATAGTTTTGATCATCCCGATGAAGGCATCTATTATCTTTTGGGACCCAAGGCCGTTGATTTTATCGGGCAAGTCCCTTTTGTACAGCTTACAGTCATTCCCAAGGGTGCATAGTACGGAAAGGGTAGGATCCTTTCTAATACGGTTCGATATCATCATCCCCAACTCTCTTTCAATACCCAGCGGCCTCAACGAATCGATATAATAATTAGTCATGTCCACACACACGTTCAGTGCGAGAAGTTCGTCACGCAGGATGACGATATGTTTCTTATCGGTCATCTTTTGGGGAATTTTTAGATTTATCATGCGGTCCATCTGTCTTTCGCCGATTGTCATTATCACAAATCCAAAAAGTGTAGATATCAATACCGGTAACGAATAGTAACTACCGTACAAGATAAATATCGTCAGGACGGGTAGGCCGCCGAGTATGAGAAGGCAAAGTCCCGCTATATGCAGCCATTCACATCTGAATAACCTGAGTATTTCGATGTTATCGTAATTCCCGAAACGTTTTTTAAGTGTGTGCCAGTAGAAAAAAAATTCGATGATCAGTAGAAGAATTCCTGTTATAAAAAGCGACAAGATAATGTATTCGGTCCGTATGTTGAAAAATGAATTATCGCTGAAAAACACATCTGTCAAGCCACTATAAAGTAATAACAAAATACCCATGATCCTAAGAAGATGTTTATGACCGCTTCGTAAAGATATCAGATTTCTTAAAGTATAATATACCAGTAGGACCACCGTGAGCAATATTGACCAACCGATAATAAATGAAAAATCCGTGATATATGATAAACTAATCAATTTCACCCCTCCGGTTCCTGTCACCAAGGGCTTCGTATGCAAGAAAACACATACCACCCGGTATATGTGTATGGGTCATATATTCAACTCCGATGATATACTTATGTCTATGGAGTATATAAGCATTGGGGAAACCTATCAATATTCCGGATGGCCATGGCATGGACGCCACACCGATGATATCACTTACTTCATCGAGTACGGATGAACCATCAAGCCTTATCCAACGTGATCTCGAATCGTGCTCCGCCCGATCCGGATTCCTTTAGCTCAACCTGTCCACCGCATGTTTTTGTGATGATGTCCACGAAATACAGCCCTAATCCGAAGCCCGAGGAGCCTGCCCCTCTGTAACCGCAGTCGAATATATCCTCTTTTTGTTCGTGAGGTATGCCTTTTCCGTCGTCCTCCACAGTTACCACCACCTTGGTACCGCTTTCTTTTACAGATATCCGTATAAGGGTACCGTCGGAATGCCTGACGACGTTCTCTATAAGGTTGGCGAACAGTCCTTCAAGCAGCAGCGGGTGACCCTTCACTTCAAAGTCCTGAAGTTCGCAATCGATGGAGATCCCACATTCCTTTAAAGTTTCTTCGTACATCTTTAATGCCTCTCTTATGTGCATCGACAACGTTACGGGGCGTATGTCCCCTCTGTTCAATATATCTTTATAAAATCCAACTTTTTCGATAAATTCTTCTGTCTTATCATTTGCAAAAAATATCTTTTCCACTAACTCTTTTTGCGCCTCATCCAGTCCGGTTTCTTCAAGGAGTTGAAGATATCCCGTTATTATCTGTATCTTGTTCTTGAGATCGTGTCGAAGTATGGTGAGAAGGACCTTGACCCCTTTTTCAATATCTATAGAGGACTTTTCGTCACCCCCCTGATCGGCGGTCGCACTGGCTAAATTGTTGAATTCTTTTCGTTGGGTCCGCTGTTTACCCATCGGCCATATATTTGTTATGGCTCTATTTATAGATTACGCATAATTATCGATCAAGCTTTCTTCAACTTGATATCGAACCTTGCCCCGCCCAATTCGGAAACGTTTGCCGTTACTTCGCCGCCGTAGGCTCTGGTGATATCCTTTACGATATAAAGGCCGATGCCCATCCCTTTGGAACTACTATCTTTTACTCCACTATCGAATATCTTGTTTTCGATATCTTCAGGAAGTCCTTTTCCATCGTCTTCTATCACTACAACGACAGTATCATCACGTTTTTTTGCGGATATTTTGATCGTAGTGCATCCTGAATGTTCAACGGCATTGTTGAGAAGGTTGAAAAACATCTCTTCAAGGAGTGCACCGCCTAGAACATAGATATCATCGTAAAGACATCGGATGGTTATATTTTTATCTGAAGCGGTATCCTCCGCCTGCTCGACTGATCTATTCAACACTTCCGCAAGAGATACCTGATACCTTGGCATCCGCTCCTTCCGTATCTCGCCCAGCATCCCCACTTTCTCTATGAGTTTTATTTCGTCTTCCACGCTTCTTTTCGCCTTGTCTAAAAGGTCATATGCCTTATCCGTTAGCTGTGTTTCCTCCAGCAGCTCGAGATATCCCCGAGTAACATTTACCTTGTTCTTGATATCGTGCCTTAACAGGGAAAACAGGAAGTTCTCCCGCTCCTGCATTTTTTTAGATTTGGTGATGTTCGATATTACTCCCAGGGTAGCGTAAACCTTCCCGTTGGCATCGGTGAGAGGAGTACCGTGTATGAGGACATCGATAACATCATCCTCTTTTGTTATCATCTTTGATTCATAGATACCGGATATTCCTTCCCTCCTCTTCTCCGTTATACTTTTTAACTTATCAAATTCACGGGGAGGAAATATATCATTTACATTCATGCCCATCAGCTCGTCTCGTGTGTACCCCAGCATCTCGGCTGCAGTCTGGTTGACGAAGGTCAAGTTTTCATCCAGATCTGCTACACAAATACCTGCAAAGGCGGATTCCACTATCGCACGATACTCTCGCTCACTATATTCCAATGCCACCGATATCTCTTTATCAAGGGTTTTGTCGATAAAAACTACAAGGGCAGCATCTTCACCCTGATACCTCAATGAACTGATCTCCTCCAGTACCCAGCCGTTGTCCCCGTCTTTATCTACAAAGGGATGCTCATATGGTTGGTGCCGATCTCCTTTGAGCATCTCGGTGGCTATATTGTGAACAGTCTCCCTTTCCTCCTCAGGGATGAATTTCAACGGGTCCGTTCCTATCAGATCGTTACTCGGATACCCCAGCATCCTTTCAGCGCACGGATTAGCTTCGCGTATCACCCCGTTTTGAACTATCAACATACCTATGTGGTTACTCTCCAACAACCCTTTACTTATGTCTTCCAGGCGGTACATATAAGTAAGGTCCATAAGAGCAGCAACGGTTTGATCCGTGCCTTCGATCAATTCCACGGATACAAGAACCTGCCTTATGTTTCCCTCATTGTCGATCAATCTTGCTTCGTATTCCTTCGGTACCTCTTCCGGGTTTTTCCTTCGTTCCGTATGGTATTCCGATAGGCGTTTTACGTCATCCCCGTGTACGAACTCCGTCCAACTTTTCTTATGTTCGATCTCTTCTTTTTTATAACCCGAGAGTTCTTCGAACCGCTTGTTCACCATCGAAACTGTCGTGTCCGCATTCAACACAAGGATGGCTATCCAGGCGTTCTCAAATATATTTTTATACTTTTTAGCGATGTTTGTCAATTCCGCCTTTACCATCCCGTCCTGTGTAACATCTCTGGCGACTATCAACAGTTTGTCAGGTTGTTCCTCGTCATCCTTCAGTATCCTGAACCTGTTCTCGATCCATTTGTAACTGCCGTCCTTACACATTATTCTGTCTTTGAACATACCCTGAGTGTCGCCGGATTCTATCTGCTCTTTTAACTGTCGGTAAACGTCTTCCCTGTCGCCGGGATGGAACAGATCGAAAAAATGTTTTCCCGTGAGTTCTTCGGGACTATATCCTAAAAGTTCACCTACCGCCTCACTTATCAGTAAAATTTTATCCTCCTTCAGATCCACCAATGTGATCATATCGTAGAAACTTTCAGTTACGATGCGGTATAATTCCTCCCTTTCACGCAGTTTACACTTGGTTCTGTAGCGTTCCACCTCTTGTCTTATCTCCCGGGCGAGCACGTTATACTGGCTCCTGGGATCTCCACCCTTTTGGATGTACCTGTCGGCACCAAGGTTCAAAGCGTCCATGGCTATCTCTTCCCTTCCTTTACCGGTCAACATTATGAAAGGTATGTCGTACCCACTCTTTCTGATACTTTCCAGGAGTTCCAGGCCGCTCATCACCGGCATCATTTGATCGGACACGACGATATCGAATTCATCATCTTCGACTTTATCGAGGGCCTCGGCCGCGGTTTCACATGTCACCACCTGATATTCGTCATCGCACCGTTCCAGGAATATCTTTGCTTGATCAAGGAAACCTGTGTCGTCGTCAACGAGTAATATATTCATGAACATCCTAGGATTACATGTAAATTGTATTTATAGATATAGGTCAGTTATCATGTCGACACCGTCTATCATAGATTTCTTTCCCTGTTGATATCCTATGCGCTTATGCGCATATAGTATAGTTCGGTTAAAGATTATTGATATATATGAGTACATCGTTGATGGTACAGCATGGATGATGGTAATCATATATCGGGAAGGAGTGTAAAGGTACTTATGATCGACGATAACCCGGATGACCGCGCACTGGCTAGAAGGGTTATAGAGCAAAACATACCGGATGTTCATATGAAAGAGGTATTCGATCAGAGAGGGCTAAATGAAAAGTTTAACCTGAAGGAATTTGATATCGCAATAACCGATTATCAACTCCGTTGGACAAACGGACTTGAGATAGTTCGTCTGCTGAAAAATACGGTGCCGGATTTACCTATAATCATGTTCACGGACAGTGGAAACGAGGAGATCGCCGCTAAAGCTATATCATCAGGTGTTAGTGAATACCTTGTAAAGAACAGTGATAGATTCAAAAGCTTACCAGGTGTCATATTGAGAGTTTTAGAAGGAAACAGAAGATTGAAGGAGGAGAAGGAACGGGAGGATAAAAGGGAATACCTATATTCACTCTTGCGACACGACCTAAAGAACAAGGTCCATATCGTTCGCGGTTACCTTGAACTGATGGAAGGAACCGGACTTAGCCCGGACCAGACGAAACTTATAGCGAAGATCGAGAAGTCCGTAAAGGAATGTGTGAACCTGATAGATAAAGTACGTTTACTCACAGAGGTTGAACATATTGAGGAATCGTTCGAAGTGAGCGTCGATCGTTTGGTAGATCAGTCCATCGCACTCTATGAATATGAAGCAAGTAAGAATGGTATCGAAATCATCCACCGACCGGGGGGTGCTAAGGCATTTGCGGGTTTTCTACTCAAGGAAGCCGTCGCCAATATCATAGAGAATGCAATCATGCATTCCGGCGGCAAGAAGATAATCGTCACAACGAAATGCGGCAGTAAAAAGAGTGTTGTGAAGGTGGAGGATGATGGGAGGGGCGTGCCCGATACGATATCTAAAACAGTATTCGATAAGGGTGTAAAAGGACCGGGATCTAGTGGATCAGGACTCGGGATATATATCGTCAAACGTATAGTTGAGGAGTACGACGGGACCGTTGAACTAGGGAGGTCACCCGAACTCGGAGGTGCATGTTTCGAAATCCGCCTGCTCAACGCTAAAGATAATCAACCTTGAATGCGGCTGACGAAGGATATTTATTACTCGTATCCGTTTCATGAGATACGACAGGATATCATTCACAGTTTCTTGAGTGCCTCCATGGCCATCCTGCTCACCCTTTTGGAATTATCCAACCTGACTGTACGCTCTAACACCTCTTTAGCTTTGATGTTCTGTATCTCCTTCAACGCACTTGCCGCATTGAACCTGATCTCTTCGTCTTTGCGGCCGAGGGCTTTTATGATTTTATCTACAGCCTTTTCACTACCGTTCTCACGGATAATCCAAGCCGCATGTCGGCGTACCCACTTATTCTCATGTTGTAATGCGATATCGACAAGTTCATCCAAAATTCCTTCGTCGCCTATCTCACCAAGGGCTATAATGGCATACCAGCTAACGTCTTCGTCGGTCAATGCTATCTTAAGTAATGGTTCTACCGCGATGGGGTCTCCGAGTTTACCCAAAGCGGTCACCACGTGCCGTCTGAACTTATCGTCCTCGTGCTCCAAGGCTTTCATCAAATATTTAACTGCTTTCACCGCGCCCATCCTACCCAGGGCCCATGCGGCATGTCTCCTGATGGCAGGGTCTTCATGTTTCAAGGCGTCAATAAGCGCGTCTTCGGCTTCTTGGGAACGTATCTTTCCAAGAGCGATAGCCGAAAACCATCTCACCCTGGCATCACGATGTTTTAGAGCACCTATCAGATCTTCCACCGTTTTGTCGTCCTTTATCTTGCTCAGTGCCCAGGCAGCCTGCTCTCTGACCTTTCCGTCTTCGTGGTCAAGGGCCTTCACCAAGTCGTCGACAGATTCTTCATTGCCGATTTTCCCCAATGATATGGCTGCATACCAGCGTACACCATGGTCCGGATCTTGAAGTGCGCTCACCAGGGGGTCAACGGCATCCTGACATTCTAATTCTCCAAGCGTCCATGCGGCGTTCTTTCTCACGTTTTCATCGTGGTGATTGAGGGCAAAGACAAGGTCCGAGATCACCTTTCGGTCCCCTATCTTGCCCAGTGCAATGGCAGCGTGTCGACGTACCTTCTGGTTCCTCTCCTTTAAAACCGTCCAAAGAAGGTCGTCAACCGCCTCGCGAGGGCTCAATTCACCAAGGGCCCATGCGGCTTTCCACCTGATTTCAACATCCCCGACATGGAGTAGTTTCATCAGTTTCTCGACCTCGCCCTTCTCTTTGAGTTCATCAACATCTATCATGAGTACACCTATTGTGAAAAGCAATCGAACGACTGCTAAAATAGTTTTAGGATGATCTATCACTGTTTTTTGGACCAGCCCGATTTATATGTATGTGCTAAACCTCCGTAAGGTATTTATCAGACCGCATTTAGTGGTTTATGTATGAGAGGTGAACGGGCCGTCGTAGAGAAAAACGATATAAAAATACTACTGGTGGACGATGACACCGAGTATCTTGATTTGGAAGAGAGATTTCTTCGAAAAGTGAATCCGCTCTTCAACCCCGTCGGGGTTGAATCGGCAAGGGATGCACTGGAACGGATACGGGACGATGGTTTTGATATCATAGTCTCGGACTACATGATGCCCGATATCGACGGACTGGAATTCCTCAGGATACTTAGAGAGGAATATCGTACGGATATACCCTTCATAATGCTCACGGGAAAGGGTCGTGAAGAAGTGGCCATGAAGACCTTGAATCTCGGAGGGGACAGGTACATCCAAAAAGGAGGGGCACCAAAGACGCAGTTCGCAGTGCTCGCCCAGGCCATCGAGCAGGAAGTACGTCACTGGCAGCGCGAGGGAGAGCTCAAAAGGATAGGTTGGTTGATAAAAAAAGAAGCAGGGAAAAGAGATTATGAACCCCCGTATGGCGATCTATCGGAATTGAATGAAGATGGCCTGATAAAGAACAGCGTTACAAAGGAATCTTTGGTAGATTTAACTGAACACTTCATGCGACTGCTGGATTCTTCGACTGCCATATATGAAAAAGAAGGCGATTATGCACTGGGGATATTCTCCTCCGGTTGGTGCCAATATATGGACACAAGATCTCGTGAGTTGTGTGATACTGAAGATAATCAAAAAGCATTGGAGAGTGGTAAATGGCTATGCCACGAATCTTGTTGGAGTGCTGCAAAAGAGTGCATGGAAAAGCGAAAGCCAGTAGATATCGAGTGTAATGGCGGGATAAATATGTATGCGGTCCCTATCGATGTCGATGGAGACGTAGTGGGGGTTATGAACTTTGGATACGGTGATCCCCCCGAGGATGAAGATGTGTTGAAAGAACTCGCCGATAAGTACGATGCGGAATTAGGTGAATTAAAAAGACTTTCAAAAGAGTACGAAAAGAGACCTGAATTTATAATCGAAGCATCGAAAAATCGAATCAAGACTTCCGCCAGATTGCTGGGTGAGATAATAAAGAACAGGAAAGCTGAACTTCGTGCCGAGCACCTGAACTCGCTGCTAAAAGCCATAAGGAACGTCAATCAGGTCATTGTCCAGGGGGATGATCTAAAGGAGATAATGAAGGGAGCGTGTGAAGCCCTCGTTGAAAACCGCTCTTACTTTGAAGTCATCCTCTCGCTTCTCGACGATAGATCCGGTGAGATATCACCGATAGCCCAAGCCGGCGAACACACCTTTAAGGGTGACTGGTCGATCACTTTGGATGGAGAGGGTGAAGCACCCACGTGTATCAAAAAAGCTGTAAAAAGTGGTGATATCGAGATCATCGATACGTCTAACTGCGGCGACTGTGGATTCAAAAGCGAAGAAGAGTATCATATGTCCGCTGTGGTCCCCATGAAGAGGGGTGAGGATGTGGTAGGATTTCTAAAAATCAGTTTGGAGGGATATGTTGAGATCGATGAAGAGGAGAAAGCGCTTCTGCGGGAAGTAGCTAACGACCTTGGGTTCGCCAGAAGTAAAATCCTTGCTGAAAGGAAGGTAGAACGGGAAAAGGAGCTCTTCGAAACGATATTCGATAGATTACCCTTGATGGTCACCATATACAACCCTAAGATGGAAGACTTCAGAGTAAACGAAAAGTTCACAGAAGTACTTGGATGGACCAACGAAGACGTTAGAAAAATGGATGTGATGGAAACATGTTATCCTGATCCAGAGTACAGGGAAGAAGTTGCAGAATTCATGAACAGAGCAGAACCCGATTGGGAAACATTTAGAGTAAAAGCGAAGGATGGAAGTATAGTAGAAAGCTCTTGGACAAACATCAAACTATCTGATGAAAGGCAGATAGGTATAGGTATCGATTTGAGGGAGAAGAAAAAGTTAGAGAAGGAATTGGTCGAGAGTGAAGAGCGATACAGAGGGATATTCAAGACCACAAAGGACGCTTTGATCATAATCGATGCGGAATCCGGTGAGATAGTAGACGCAAACCCAGCAGTGATGAACCTCTTTGGTTATAGACCGGAAGGGATCATAGGTAAAAAGATGTGGGATGTAAGGATATTCGCATCTGCTTTTGATGAAGATAGATTTAATCACTTATTGGATGAAAATCTTCACGACGATTATAAGTTGTATAGTTTAAAGAGCAGATGCGGAGACGATAAACCAGTGGAACTTATCGGTCGTACTTATCGTGCAGGTCTGCAGGATCTATTACAACTCAATATCAGAGAACTTACAGCGGTCAAGGAGCGCGAGAAAGAACTGCGGATGATGTTTGAATTGTTGAAGATATCCAACGAACCAGGCATAACAGATGATGATATGCTCCAGAGGATCGTCGATATGATACCGGACTCGTGGCAGTACCCTTCTATCACCGAGGCGAAGCTTACCGTAGATGATATGGAATTCATAACCGAGGGTTACAAAGATACCGAATGGAAACTTTCAAGTGACATCCATGTCAACGAGGAAAACATAGGTCGTCTGGAAGTAGTGTACTTGAAAGAAAAGCCAGAACTCGACCACGGTCCTTTTATGCAGTGGGAGGTGAAGCTGATACACGGGATAACAGATATGCTGGGTCCGATGATCGAGAAACGTGAGATGGAGAAACGAAATCGCTTTCAGGCTGATATACTTGATCAAGTAGATAGCTCTGTTATAGCCACGGATATGCAGGGTAATATCACTCTTTGGAACAAGAAGGCAGAAGAGATGTACGGCTGGAAGGCCGAAGAGGTAATGGGTAAAAATATTACAGAAGTAACGCCAACCATGATGTCCAAAGCTCAGGCTGAGGAGATCATGGCGGAGCTATCGAAGTGTAATTCATGGTCCGGTGAGTTCGTAGTCAAAGATAAGGACGGCAGGGAATTCTGGGCACTTGTTACAGATGCGCCGATCTTTGACCAAGATGGGAATATGACAGGTATAGTCGGCGTGAGCACGGACGTCACGGACAGAAAGAGGATGGAAAAGAAACTCAAAGAGAAAACTCTATTCGAAGAAACCGTGGCTACCGTCTCTTCACGTCTAGTGAATTTTGAAGATTTTGATAGAACGATGGACGATGTCCTTGAAATATTGGGTACTTTCACAGAAGCAGATAGAGCATATATATTCCAGATACGGGAAGAGGTGATAGATAACACACACGAATGGTGCGCAGAAGGAGTGTCTTCCCAGATAGATAATCTACAGGGCGTTCCCATAGATGTAACACCTTGGTGGATGGGAAAGATGGAAAGAGGTGAGGTCATCAATATCGAAGATGTTTCTTCGCTACCCTTGGAAGCAAAGGCAGAAAAGGAGATCTTAGAAGCACAGGATATCCAATCTGTCTTAGTTTTTCCCATCAATGTAAAGGAAGAACTGATCGGATTCGTCGGTCTGGATAATACACGCTCTACCAAAGAGTGGAAGGATATGAGCGTAAATATCCTTCACATATTTTCTGAAATAGTTTCAGAGGCATTTGAGCGTAACATTACCCGAGAAAGATTGGAGAGGAGTGAAAAACATTTTAGAGCTCTTTTCAAGGATTCTCCCGTTTCCGTAATCATCCACGATAAAGATACTGGAGAGATCATAGATGCAAACCCCACAGCCTATCAAAGTTACGGTTTTTCATCTTTGGAGGAACTCAAAGACAAAGACTTATGGTTAGAACCGCCGTATTCTTTTGAAGATGTCTTGCGTAATATCAGAAAAGCCGCAAAAGAAGGATTAGTACAGTTTGAATGGTGCAGTAAAAAGAAGAGCGGAGAAATATACTGGGAGGAGGTCAGCCTCTGCCCTGTGACTATCCATGGGGAAAAGAGAGTTTTGGCAACTTCCATCGATATCACCGAGCGGAAAAAAGCAGAGATCGCACTTAAAGAAAGTGAAAGGATATTACGATTATATATAGATAAATCTCCTTACGGGATATTCGTTGCCGACCTAAAAGGTGATTATCTGGAAGTCAATGAAAAGGCTTGTGAGATCACGGGGTATTCTGAGGAAGAACTGCTCGAAATGAATATTTTAGACCAATACGATGAGAACACGCAGCAAAGGGCCATGGATGCATTTTCAAATATACAAGAAAGGGGAGAATTAAAGATACAATTACCGTTCATAAAAAAAGACGGAAGCAAGGGGTATTGGAACATCAGTGCAATCGTGATATCCGATGATCGTGTGATCGGATTCGTAGATGATATCACCTACCGGAAAAAAGCAGAGCAAAGGGATGATTTCTTGAACTCGCTTTTAAGACATGACATCAAGAACAAGATACAGACTATCCAAGGATACCTGGAACTTATGGAAGAACTGCCGAAATTGTCTGAGGATTGCGAAAAATACATCCGATCCGCCATGAAAGGGGTCAGAAGCAGTGTGGATCTGATAGATAAAGTGAGATTACTGATACAAGCCGAAAAAGATGTCGTCGGTGAAGTGGGTATTGAATCGAATATAAAGAATGCAGTGGACGAACTTGTTGAGAAGGCGGAGGAAGAGGGGATCGAAATAGATGTGAGATGCCCTGACGAAAGCTGTAAAGTTAAAGCCAGTTCGCTTTTGAAAGACATTTTTTCGAACTTGATCGAGAACGCCATCAAATACTCCGAAGGCAGCAAGATCAGGATATCCGGAGGAAGCAGCGACGATGAAGTCGTCTGTTACGTGGAGGATGACGGTGTAGGGATCCCGGACGAACAAAAAGGGAAGATATTCGATAGAGGCTATACCTCGGACAGCACAAGAGGTACGGGATTGGGTCTTTTCCTTGTAAAGATGTTACTCGAAACCTACGGCGGCAGCATAGAGGTGAAGGACTCGGAACTGGGAGGAACTATGTTCGAAGTGCACCTGAAGAAAGCGTGAATCTTGGATCTTGCGTAATTTGAATTATGGCACACTTATTGTTAAATCTACGGAAATTATATATCTGACTCTCTTTACTCGGGCTTACATGAGCGGTGAACGGGCCGTCGTAGAGAAAAACGATATAAACATACTACTGGTGGACGATGACACCGAGTATCTTAACCTAGAAGAGATATTTCTTCGAAAAGTGAATCCGCTCTTCAATCCCGTCGGGGTTGAATCGGCCGGACATGCACTGGAACGGATACGGGACGATGGTTTTGATGTCATAGTCTCGGACTACATGATGCCCGATACCGACGGACTGGAATTCCTCAGGATACTTAGAGAGGAATATCGTACGGATATACCCTTCATCATGCTCACCGGAAGAGGAAGGGAAGAAGTGGCCATGAAGACCTTGAATCTTGAGGGCGACAGGTACATCCAAAAAGGAGGGGCACCAAAGGCGCAGTTCGCAGTGCTAGCCCAGGCCATAGAACAGGAGATCGAGCATTACAAAACCAAAAAAAAATTGGCAATCACAAAGCATTCGGTGGACAAGGCGTCGGATGGGATATTTTGGGTTGATTCCGAAGGTAAATTCCTGTATACGAATGAAAGAGTCAGCAGCAGACTGGGGTACGATTCGGACGGACTCAAAGAGATGTATGTATGGGATATCGACCCGGATTACCCAAAAGGAAGGAGAAAGAAAAACTGGGACAGGCTTAAAGAAAAGGGTTACATAAAGACAGAATCAGTATATGTAGCCCGGGACGGAACACAGATACCCGTGGAGATTTACTCCAACTATATCGAACATGACGGTAACGAGATGGAGATTGCCTTTGTCCGAGATATCACGGAAAGGAAGATAGCGGAAGAGAGGATAATGGACCTTAACTCACTACTGATGGCGATCCGCAATGTTAACCAGCTGATCGTTCAAGAAGACGACTTGTTGAGCATGATGAAGGGTTCGTGCGATATTCTGTTAAAAGCAAGAAACTATATGAACATCGGGATCGCAGTCCTTGATGAAAGGAGAGATAAAATAGCCCCCTTGACTAACTCGGGGGTTCACAATATAAGGGTCTGGAAGATAGACCGTGAAGGCAGAGGAAACGCACCCCGATGTGTGAAGGAAGTGGTCGCTTCCGGAAAAACCATCATCATCGACGACCCGGCAATTTACTGTAAAGATTGTGAGTACCTAGAAGAGGATTCCGTACATCACACTGTTTTGATACCGATGACACGAAAAGATCGAATCATGGGCATCTTGACGGCGTGTATGGCACCGGGACATATGATCACCCGTGAAGAAATAGATCTACTGGAAGAAGTTGCAGGGGACCTCGCTTTCGCGTGGGATAAGTTAAAGGCGGACAGAAGGCTGAAGGAAAAAAACAGGCTGCTGTCGGCAATCAACGAATATTCTCTCGAATTGGCCGCCGTTCCTATTTCAAAGGATATCTTTGCCATTGCCACTAAAAAACTTAAAGAATTGGCCGACGCCAAGGTTGTGTCCTTTTCTACATATGATAAAAGCAAATCGGAATTGGTCGTTCAATATACTACGTTGTCTGAAGAAAAGAACAAAAAATTGACCAAATTTTTGGGAAGAAGAGTGGAAGGACTCCACAACAAAGTCACTCCCGAGATGTATGACCGGATAACAAGTGAAGTGGTGGGTGATGCAGGCACACTCCACGAAACCACCTTCGGAACCATATCGAAACCGGTAGGGAAGATAATCGAAAAGTTATTCGGGGTCGAATGGTTCACCGGGATAGCCCTCCTTTACAAAGGTGAACTTATGGGGACCGTCATAATCTCGGGAGGTAAAGAGACAAAACGGCCGGACAATGAAGAACTAAGGGCCTTCGCAGGTGTTACCGCCAATGCAGTGAGACGATGGATGGTCGAACGGTCACAACTTGAGAGTCAGGGTTATTGCATCTAACGATGTATCGTTAGCCGCTAACATGATAGTTATTGAGCACAACAACATTTATACTGTTTATCCGTTATATGGTTAGTGATCATGAGTACTCAAAAGGACGTATCCGAGGTACAATATCGTGTTCTTGTGGTAGATGACGACGAAGATATACTGGATCTTATCAAGATAACACTGGAGGGTTCACAAGATATAGACGTCAAAGTGGTAACCACGAATAACCCTCAAACCGGTCTGAAGCTGTTGGAATCATCCAAGTTCGATATCGTTCTATCTGACCATCGGATGACTGGCATGAGCGGTGTGGAGCTTCTTTCACATATTAGGGAAAAATATCCTGATATAATACGTGTCTTGATAACTGCATATTCAGAGCTGGAACTGGCGAGAGATGCGATAAACAGGGCTAATGTAGACCTCTACATCGAGAAACCCTGGACAAGGGATCAGATACGAGAGGATATAAAGATGATGCTCGAAGGGATAAGCTCGGTTCAAGATGAAGATGTAGAACTAGAGGACGGAGTCGCATATCTCTTCGAAGAAAGAAAACCAAAAGTTCTATACCAGGCGGGTTTAGAACGTATAAGATCTCTGGGAGAGGGGATGATCATCTCAAGGATGCATCCCAAGAAAGCGAACAAGATGTTCGATGTAGAAGCATCGAATGTGGACTTTTACTGGTTGAGTAAGATGACGGGAGAGAAAACTTTGGACCCCGTTCACCTCGAATTGATAGCGGATATGATAATACGATATTTCGAAGGGGGAGGAAAAACTGTCATCCTTGACGGTATGGATTCTTTGCTGAGGGACAATTCCTTTAAACGTTTCGAGGGATTTATAGATAATATTGTAGACGTAGCGAGTATGGAGGACGGAACCTTCCTCACGGGAATGGATCCAAGGATAATACATGAGAAGGAGCTGGCAACGATCGAGAAGAAGATGAGGGCGTTGTCCTTTGGAATCGAATGAAGGGGGAGTCTATCCTTCTACGATCCGGAAAATGAACTATACCATACTGAGCCATCTGTATTTTTAATTTTATCTAAATGAACTCTTCCACTCACCCAAAATTTGATATGTTTCTCCTATTCTATCCAATTATGTATGGTGTACGTGGAATACCTGGCGAGATAACCAAAGATCACCTGAATATCGCTACATCAAAGAGTGAAGGTGGGTTGGTATATCACAGGGAGATGGTAGACGACATGGTAGAGAAGAACATCTTTACCGATATCAACGATATCCTTATCTGTCCCATAGAGCCCCTGAACCTGCCAAAGAAACTCACTTCATCGTTACTGATAGAGTTCGAAAAACCACTTGTGATAGGCCCGGGTTCTAAAAAACGGATATACCTGACTTTTCCCGTGGAGATAGGTGTCTTCATCCCCTCCGACAGATCGGCTATGCCCCTGGATATGTTCACATTCACTAAACAGAAATTCACCCTTTACGGAGATGTAAAAACAGGCTCCATCTGTAAATACTGGAAGAGTGATATACACAACAAACCGCCGAGGTCGGATCCGGCTTATGAAGGTGTCATAGAACTATATCTCCTTAACCCTGGTAAGAGATGGGTGGAAGTGACGAAAACGGTTTTGAACGCCTATATGATGAAGATATATTATGATGCTTCCATGGTATCCATGAGGGCCAGGATGAAGATAATATCGGAAGATATCTCGGAGACGAGTTTCATAGACAAGCCACTTCGTAAAGGCATGAGGGCATCGAAAGAAGTATACACGACGCAGATAAAGCAGACCCTAACAGGCCAGAAATTCATCATGGAAGGGGGTATATGATGCTGGAGACCGAGCTCTACACAGGAGTGACACTTTTAGACGTTTTGAAGAGCTTGATCATACTTTTGACCATAGTGATAATAGGTAAAGTTATCAGTATGAACCTGAAGAGAACCCTGAGGGACAAGGCTTCCAAGGATCTGATCGTCAACATATCAAGGTTCATCAATTATATCGCCTTTTTCATCGGTTTACTGGCCATCTTACCGATACTCCAGATAAACGTTTCAGGTATACTGGTCGCAGGAGGTCTACTGGCGATCGTTATCGGCCTGGCGAGCCAGAGTATCTTATCTAATCTGATCTCTGGAATATTCCTGACCATCGAGAGGCCCATCAGGGTGGATGACGTGGTGAACATCGGCGACGGCACCCTGGGGATAGTTGAAGAGATACGGATAATATCCACTTCCATAAGAACCTTTGACGGCGTTTATGTACGTATACCCAACGAAAAGGTATTTACGGGAACCATCACCAACTTCCTGGAGAATGTTGCCAGAAGATTCGAGTATGACATAGGCATAAGGTATCAGGACGATGCCGACAGGACCATGGAGATAATCAAGGGGCTCATCGAGGAACATCCCCTTGCTCTCAAGAACCCGCCGCCCCAGATATTCGTGGGGAATCTGGGTGCAAGTGCGGTTGAGCTGAAAGTCAGGATATGGGCACCGTCAACGGAATGGTACCAGGTACGGATGGACATGCTCTGGCGGATCAAAAAGACACTGGAAGAGAACGGTATCAAGGTACCATTCACACAGCAGGAAGTCTGGTTCATGAACGAGATGAAGGAAGGAAGCTGATATCTCGGATTTACGCAACGGATTGCGCAAATCGGCCGTTAAACCTGTACCCTCAAACACGAGAAAGGGAATATCCGCTATCGAGTAGCTCCCTGGCATGATGTTCAGCGTCCTTGTCACCGACCTTTCTGGCCCGAAGGATGATATCTTTCAGAAGCTTCTGTGCATCGTGGTAACGGCCCATATCCATGTATATCCTCGCCCTCTCAAGATCGGATGCTATCAAGCCACTGGTCTCTACTTGCTCGTTCAACGATTTTTCCAGCTCATCAAGTTCCTTCAGAGCGAGTTTCATTTTACCGCTGTCGTGTAGGTCGAATACGTATCTGAGTTTAGTCTTGGATGCACCTAAGGTATCGCCCTTCCGCGTCAGATGTTCCATCACCGTTTTACGATGTTCGAGGCATGTATCCTCATCCGTACCTCTCAATATGTCGGCTAGCTCGTTGCGTATCTCCATCTCGGTTGGGCTCATCTCCCTCTTTCCGAAGGGTAATATCCTTCTTCCGCGCTCCACCTCCGCCTTCAATCCCTTTTCAAAGGAATCAAGTGCCTTTTCAACGTTACCTTGAGCGGCTAGTCTCCTGCCCAAACGGAGGTAAGTCTTTGATACCTCGCCCCAAAGCCCCTTCTCAAGGTAGTGTTCGACCATCCGTGATAGAATTTTTATTTCTTTCTCGCGTTCACCCATCTTCCTGTAGAGGTCCGCCAGGTTGCCGTGTATTATTCCATATTCACCACCCGCCTTCAGTGCCTTCTTAAAATAACTCTCTGCGCCCCGGTAATCGTTTTTGTGTATACTGAGCATCCCCAGATTGTTATAGAGGGCACCTAGTGCATCCTTCAACTCCCTGCGTCGGATCGATCCCTCCGCTTTTTTATACATGCTCTCCGACCTATAGAGGTCACCCATTTTCCTGTAAACGGTGCCCAGAGCTAGTATCTCTCTGACCTCACCACCTGCATCCTCTTTTTCTCGGTATCTTCTGATGGCTTCTCTGTGTGATTCGATGGTTTCCTTCCATCTACGAAGGTTCTTCTGCGCATCCCCGATCTTCTCAATCAATTCAGGGGTTCTGCCCATATGCTTCATAGCCCTCTCATAGTGTGCCACCGCTCCATTCCATTCCTTCGCCTGTAGGTGGATATCTCCCAGGCATTCGTGGTATCTACCCGTGTACTTTTCGGGAAGGAGGTCATGTGGAAAAAAGTCTATGAGCTTTGCCCTGTCGTCCTGATGTAGACTTGCCACTATGGGCTTTAGAGTATCAAGGGCTTCCAGGGCTTCCTTCCAACGTCCGCCCATCTCGTAGTGATATAGGATCTCAAGGTCGAGATGTTTACGCACCTCGGCCATTCGTTTTCCCATATCGGCGTGGAGTTTTTTCTTCTCTTTTATCGGTAATCTTCCATAGATATGGTCTTTAAGGAGAGCGTGTACTCCCATGGTATCGTCCACTGTTACCTCCACCAAGTGTGCTGATTTTAGTTCCGTGATCAGGTCAGTCTCCCCGGGACCCAAAACGATATCCCTATCCGCAGTATCCCAAAGAACGGACAATCTCTTCATCAGTTCTTTTTCATCTCGGGTAAGTTTCGAGTATATCTCGTGTTCGATGAAATCTTCCATGGTCACAGTGTCACCTTGGTATCTTTGGTATATCTCCACGTACAAGGGATGACCTCTGGTCTTTTGGTAGATATGTGCGCTGTCCTTTCCGGTCCTGGCAAGCATCTTTTTGACGTCCTCCTCACCCAGAGGACCCAGCTCGATTTCCATGACCCGTTCTTCAAGCACGTCCCGAACATCATAGAAGGACATTTTCTCTCTGCTCATCAGAACCGCACCGAATCCGGCACCTCTCTTCTTTAATTCGAGTAATATACCGAATATGTTTCGTATATCCGCCGGTACCTTTTCACAGTTATCAAGGAACAGTACAGGTTCTCGGACGGAGTCCGATAGCTCGGCAAATATACCGTACAGCCCTTCCCTTTTAAGATTTTTACCGGAGGACATCTTGAAGAATGAATTTATTTCTCCTCTTAGTTCACTCAACGAGTCCCAGGGATGAAAGGTATGCCAGAATATCGACCTGTTTTCCCTCAGCCCTTCCATGGCCTTTGATGCCAGGGAACTCTTTCCTATACCGGCGATCCCGCTGATGACTATTATGGGCGGGTCCGGTGCAGATAGTCTTCGATGCATATCCGACAGTTCGTCCTCTCTACCGTAGATATCTTCCACCAGCGGCGCACCGATCACCTGTTGAAATACCTCTTTTTTGTTTTTGACCATGGTATGATAGGGGACGAACTCCCGGGGATCGAAAACATCTCTCTTCCTCATCCACTCTTCGATGTGAAATGGATCTATACGTGTAAAATCTTCCTTCGATCTCTCCACGGCCTCCCTCAAGGTCACAGTGATAACGGTACCTTCGTCCATGAACCGGATCTCGTTGTCCCGTATCTCGTCAAGTAGCTTTCTGCAAACGTCCTTTCCCTTATCTGTGAGCAGATAGATGTTTCTACGTCTGCTAAATCCCTTCACCCTGGCAAGTCTTTCCTCGATGAGTTCTTCACTCTTCAGCTTTGAGATACCCCGGCTTACGTTGTTCTTGAGTATGTCAAGGGCGTCGCCGATACCATCCTGACAGAGTGTATGAGGTGTAGTGTAACTACCGGGATCGTACCCGAACTGAAAGAGATGGAGGAGGATCCTCTCGGTTTGAGATAGACGCCGTCCGGTATTATCCATGGAATAATACAGCACCTTAAGGTTTTTAATAACATCGGATGCTGAAGTTGATAACTTGATAGAATTAGTGATAGAATCATACTTTAGGTTTATATTGGTCATCCGCAGAGATATAGGTGATTAACATGAAAGGAAAAAGAACATGGAGCCTCTTGATCGTATCTGTCCTCGTCCTTGCCGTCATGGTATACGGCATGGACCTGGGGGCTGCACAAGAGGAAGACGACTGGGAAGTAATAGTGGACGAAGGAGATAACTATAAGCATTTCCGTTTCGTGAGCGGAGGTATGGACGATGCTTCCTTCGGTGTAAGATGGGGCGCGTCGGATGATCTTGGTGCCCTGGGGATGTTCTCGGTTCAGAACAGACACGTCGCCATGACCTCGGTATACGACAGTGACGGTGAACCCATCAGCGAGAACAAGCCTATCTCCGTTCGAACCGTTCTCGCCGCCAGGCTGTGGAGGATATTCGAGTACAACGACAGCAACGGTAACGGTCTCTGTGATCATATAGTCGACGAGGACGGCAACTTCGTGGAATTCGAGGAGATATACAAGTACGTTGACCTGAGCGATGCGGACTGGGAAGTCAGTGAGCTGATAGAGGAGCAAGTGGGAGAAAATACAACATGGGAGTTCACCTTGAGCGCAAGGGATCTCCAGTACTACGACGCGTCGGTTCTACCGATAAAACAGAGACATCCCGACATGGTGGACGAGAGGTTGGAGTATGTGAACCTCACCTTCCATCTGGAGGCAGGTACGAAGTACGTTGAAGGGGCGAGCATACCCCGATTCAGGGTAACGGTGCACAGAGGTGTCGGGCCCATACAATATCTGCGTGAAGTGGAGAGAGAACAAGAACAGGAGATAAACGGGTACGTAGGTTCTTACGAGATAAAATGGGATCATGAATTCGCGGGCTGGGATTATCAGCCGGAAAACGTTAACCCGAACCTGTTCATGGAATTCTACAATGTAGTGGGCAATCACATCCCTGCGGATAGGCCTCTATGGCAGCAGCGTTTCATGCACCGTATAGGTGAAGACCTGCGGGCAACCTACAACGACGAAACCGGTGAACGAGAAACGAACCTTACCTTCGTACCGCCCATGCGTGAAAGAAGACTCCACCAAAGGCGAATTTCATACGGTGGCAACTGGTCCAGGGCCGGTAGGTTCCATTGGGTCTCAGATGTCACCGTTGATGGGGAGGAGATGGAGATGTACGCTCAGATAGTTCGCGGTGCCCCTATTTTACATAGAGACATCCGTGGACGTAACTTCGTGGGCTTCATGGTGTACGGGGGTTTCAACTATCCTGGCGGACGTCATATATTCCATGATCCGGGCATCGATGGCAGTGCGTTCCTGAGTATTGAAACCGAGCCGACATCCAGAATATTGCCGTTTCGGGGATTGTTCGCCGGAATTCTACTGGTGGCAACGGTGATCTTGGTGGTCTTAGCATTACTCTATCGGGATACGGACCAAGAATCCGTAAAGTCAGGTCATTACGACACAGCGAAAGGAGATAAAAGTGACGATTGGTCCGACTATTACCGCAGAGATAGACCATAAAAACCCTTTCCTCTTTTTTTACGGATAAGTTTTTATCTTGCCGATATATTATCACCTTAAAGAGGTCGAGAACATGGATAAAAAAGTATTTTTAGGTTTGTTGTTCTGTTTGGGTGCAGTGGTATTGATAATAATCTCCGTATCTATGCCATGGTACCAGGTAAGGATAGACGCATCAACCGACGTACCCTTCGTAGGGACCGTAGAGCTCAGATCGGAAGTTGATGCGGACTTCAACCACATAAAAACAGAAACGGTGACCAATGGTAACAGGGAGACAGAGATAAACGATTACGATGAAATGCCTAATGTAAAGAGTGTGATGAAAAACACCAGAGCGATATTGATATTGGGTCTGCTGATACTTATAGTTGGCATTTTAGGCGTTTTTTTGAAGATGGCGGACAAGATGGATAAGAATATCGTGGCGATCCTACTTGTGGTCGGCTTCGTGTTCATACTGTTGGCACCGGTGTATCTCATGTTGGAACTGCCTGATGCGATAGGTGAGGATCTGGACGAACTAGATGATGTCGCCATCGATAAGATGAGCAGAGAATTCTCCGGTACCGACGAACGAAGAAGGGATTTTTTGGGTTTCGTGACCGAAGTGAACACAAAATGGGGCGGTGGGCCTGGATGGTACCTGGCCTTTTTCGCCGCCGGTCTGGCAGCAATCGCTGCCCTGGCTTTGTTCCTCTCCGCACCTAGAGCATATTCCGTACCAATGGGTAATTCCCGTCCGGAACCGCGTATGCGCGTTAAACGATCTGCGAAAGAACCGGAAAACATCCCCTTTGACGGTAAGAAGACAATAATCGATGAGGACGAAGGCATGATCAACTATTGATGGCCGGTGAAATCTATACGAAGATACCTCCAGATTTGGGTATACCGACAACCTTTGATCCGAACCGCGCGGATTTCTCAGGTATAACCAGAACAGAAATAATCATCGGTGCCGCTAGACATCGGGCATCCGTTGAGGTCGACGAAAGGGGTACGGAAGCTGCAGGGACCACTAGTATTAAAGCCTCATACGATATCAATGAGTTCAACGCAAATCACCCATTCGTGTTCATCATACGGGACGACTATACCGGGAACATGCTTTTCATGGGGCGTGTGAATAAGCCTTTGCAGGGAGATTAACAGCTCTACATCTGCCCGATCTATCTACCTTATCCTCCAAAAGATTATTAAACCCGCCAAACGTTGAAGTTTATTCGACATCCGAAGCGGGTTTGAAGAGAATGATAATACGTGTGAAAGATAGGAAGAAAAAGAAGGCTGTCCTCGACCTTATGGAACCACTGATAGCCCGGTGGTTCGACGGCCGATTCGAGCATCTCACGGAGCCCCAGGGATATGCCATCCCACTCATACACGAGAGAAAGAATGTTCTCGTGTCGTCGCCAACGGGGTCGGGAAAAACCCTTACCGGTTTTTTAGCCATAATAAACGAACTTTTCAAACTCGATAAAAAGGGTGAGCTGGAAGATAGGATATACTGTGTGTATGTATCCCCGCTCAGGGCACTAGCCAACGACATCCATAAGAATTTGGAGGAGCCATTAGAAGAGATCAGGGAGATGGCAAAGGAAGAAGAGGTCAAGGTACCGGAGATAAGAACTGCCATACGCTCGGGAGACACACCTCAGAGCGAACGCAGAAAGATGGTGCTGAAACCCCCGCACATACTGATAACCACTCCGGAGAGCCTGGCCCTCATACTATCATCACCGAGATTCAGGGAGAGTTTCGACGGCGTACAGTACTTCATAATGGATGAGATCCACGACATATGCTCATCCAAAAGGGGATCGTTCCTGTCTCTAAACGTAGAAAGACTCCAGGCCCATGTCAAGAGTGAGATGACCCGCATAGGGCTTTCCGCCACCCAGGCGCCCATAGAGGCCATCGGGGAATTCTTGGGAGGCTACCACCATGGAGAGCCTAGAGACGTTAACATAATCGAGGTATTGGCGGAGAAGCGGCTCGACCTTTCTGTCATATCGCCGGTTGACGACATGACCAGGCTGCCCTATGAAGTGGTCAATTCGTACATGTACGACCTTCTGAAGGGCATGGTAGACGACCATAGGACGACCCTGATATTCACCAATACAAGGAGCGGTGCCGAGAGTGTATCATACAAACTGCAGGAACGACAGGTGGAAGATATCGCCGCACACCACGGCAGCCTGAGCAAGGAGACGCGTCTGACGGTGGAGGAGGACCTTCGGGAAGGAGAGCTGGTTGCTGCGGTATCCTCAACATCCTTGGAATTAGGTATAGACGTGGGTTACATCGACTTGGTACTCCAAGTGGGTTCCCCAAAATCCGTTGCAAAGGGTCTGCAGAGGGTGGGCCGAGCGGGGCACGGGGTGGGCCAAACATCCAAGGGAAGATTGATAGTCTTCGAAAAGGATGATCTGGTGGAGTGTACGGTACTGACAAGGGAGGCCTTACACCACAACATAGACCGGGTGAACATACCTGAGAACAACCTTGACGTATTAGCGCAGACACTGGTAGGCATGAGCATCGAGAAGAGATGGGATGTAGATGAGGCTTTTACGGTAGTCAAAAATTCTTACTGCTACAGGGATCTGAAGAGGGAGGATTACCTTAAGGTGCTGGACTACCTGGGTGGACGGGGGCAAAGTAACATTTACTCTAAGATATGGTACAATAAGGATCAGGGGACCATAGGGAAGAAGGGCGGTGCCCAATTGATATACTACCTCAACATAGGTACGATACCTTCGGATTCAAGTTACAGGGTATTTTCTGAAAAGGGTGTTCCTCTGGGTAAGCTCTCTGATAATTTCGTCGAGCGGTTGACCTCCGGCGACGTGTTCATCCTCGGTGGACATTCCTACGAGTTCATGCATACAAGGGGGACCCGGGTATTCGTCAGGAATGCCACGGGAATGAAGCCCACGGTACCTAGCTGGTCCGGTGAGATGCTGCCCCGCAGCTACGACCTATCCAAGGCGGTGGGAAGATTCCGCAGAAAGCTGGAAGGTCGGCTTGATGACGATATGGTGCATTGGTTGATGGACGAGTATCATATCGACAGAGGTTCGGCGAATACGATAATCAGCTATTTCCGCGATCAAGCGGCATTCTCGCCCAAATTGCCAACGGACAAGCGTATATTGATCGAAGGATACATGGACCAGAACAACAAATACAGTATGATATTCCATGCATGCTTCGGTAGACGTGTGAATGACGCCCTTTCAAGGGCATATGCGTACCAGATATCAAGGCAGTACAACTGCAGCACCAAGGTATCCGTAACAGACGATAATTTTTCGATCACCACCGGTAAAGAGATACCTCTTGAAGTTGTTTCCCGATTGGTTACGTCGGATAACATAGAAAGTGCCATCAAAAGGGCGGTACGAAATACAGAGCTGTTCAACCAGAGATTTATGCATTGTGCAGGTAGGGGCTTCATGATACTCCGGAACTACAAGGGCAGGGAGATATCCGTATCCAAGCAGAAGATGCGTTCAAGCAAGCTCCTTGAGCTGCTGGATAGCTATCCCGGCCATCCCATCATACAGGAAGCGTACAACGAGATACTTTATCAGGTACTCGATCTGAAGAATGCCGTAGAGGTGCTCCAGGATATAGAGAGGGGCGATATCGAGATACATACTCACGATTACAGTGAAACACCTTCACCTTTTGCCCACAACGTGGTGATGGTCGGCATATCCGACGTTGTGATGATGGAGGACCGAAGCGCACTACTCAGGCAATTCCATCAAAGAGTGCTGGAACGTGTGTTCACCAAGGAAGAGATAAAAAAGTTCCAGTTCGAAACAGAGATGGTGGAAGAGCACTACTTCGGTAAAAGGCCGTATTTTGACAGTAAAGAGGGCATGCTAGGTGTGATAAAGAAAACGGGACCGTTAAAGGTGTTCAGCGAGAGAGGGAACAATATCTTCCTTTACACCGACAGACCCTTTGACGAAGTACAAAATTGGGGCAGCGAGTTGTTGAACGAAAGCAAGATACAGTCCATTTGGATGAAAGAGGTAAAATGGGTGGCGGTAGAGGAATTACCTGTTTACCTTGCATGTTTGGATAGGGGAGATATGCCTGAGAATTCAACGGTAGTTTCCTCCATTGAGGAAACAAAGAAGACGAAACGAGAGATATTCAAGGAGACTGATCTTCGGCTAAAAGATGTTGACGCCTTGGTAAGGGAACTGGAGATAAAGAGGCTAGTGAATCGTCAGGGGATCAGCCGTGAAAATGAATACCGATACGGCCTGTTGCCGCCTAGTGAAGTCGACTTGGAATCGGTGGAAAAGGTGGTAACAAAATATCTCGTCTACGAAGCACCTCGAAGTCTGGAAGAGATATCCTTTGCACTGTCCATACCGGAGGACAGAACCCTTGAAGCATTGGACAATCTTGTGGAACAGGGAAAGGTAGTAACGGGAAAATTGGTCATAGGCGAAGGAAAGCAGTACATGCTGCAGGAGGACTACCACGAATTCCGGTTCCCGGGTAAAGAACGCATATCCGAAGAAGTCGTAGCGGAATATCTCACCGAGAAAAATTTTGGAGCAATCGATACTATCCCGGAATATTTCGACACTTTCTGTGAGGCGAGCACACCCTTCGAGGTATACCAACGGGTGGAAGATTTCACCCTGGATGAATGGAACAGGTTGCGTCGTGAAGGAGAGTTGATTGAAGGCCGATTCGTCAACGGGAGGGTATCTTACGTTCGAAGTGAAGACGTCCCTTTGTACGTAGGGGCCTATAGAGAAGAGGAATTAACGGAAGAAGAAGATGATGTACTGGACCTCATCCGGAAGGGGAAAGCAAATACACTGCGTGAACTTAAGAAAGCGAGCAAACTGTCCGGGGATACGGTCAAAGAGATAGTGAATAAATTGGACTCAAATCTTCACATATACAGGGAGTTCACCGGCGACGAAGGGTGGTCGTCCACGAATAAATACAGGGTGATCGACACGAAGATCATGGACAGAGAGATCGCTAGGGAGACCATCTTAATGCGTTTTATAAGGGGTAACGGACCGGTTCTACTCAACGAACTGTGCTATTATACCGGGTTTGGAAGGTGGGAGGTAGAACCCATACTTTCCGGACAATTACAGGAAGAGGCCATAGTTAAAGTCATAGTGGGGGACTCTCAAAGGGAGATGTACCTGATGACGGACGAATTGGATGGACTCCATTCGGTGGAAGGGAGCGAAGTGGAGAAGATGAGGATACTCTCCCGGAGCGATCCCTACACAAGGCCCATGTGGGCTGAGATATACTCAAGGTACGGAGACGACTGGATATATCCGCTTGTAAAGAACAGACGGGTAATGGGTGCTATCGAGAAGTGGAATATGAGCGGGTGCGTGGAGATACGTCATCTGAACCTTCAAGACACAAGGCTGATGGACCAGGTCGTCAACAGTATCGACGAACTCATGGACTTTCATCGCCTGGAGGGTTTCGATATAGTTCGTATAAGGCACTTTAACAACCAGCCTGTGTCCGAACTCGATCATGAGATACTTGCTGTATTTTACAACGGAGGGTATCACATGGTCCAGGGCATGTTGGTCAAGGGGAATTTTATTGTAAATACATACACCCGCGAAGAGATACTTTCATACGTATTCATTAAACAAGGTCTCATGGGCAATGGATATCACGATCCAAAACAAGCTATCTCCAAGATGAAAGGTATACGTTCCGACCTGGAGTTGAGGGCAAGGGTCGATGAATTTTCTTCCGTTGATTGGCTTTACAGGAGAGGCGATGTACTAGCAGGCAAGATGATCCCACCCTATGTGATGTACGCACTGCCCGAGGACGCCGCTATTTACCGACGGGCAAAGGAAGTTGAATTAAACAATGCCATGAGGATAGTCCTGGAGATAATTAAAGAAAAAGGACCGGTACCCTTGAGAACGATCTATCATCTCTCTCACCTTGATAGGGATGAAACGAAGTCAGCTTTAGACGATATGTACAACGGGTTCGTGATCACCAAGGATAAGACGGGTAAGTTCCTGTACGTCCCTCCAGCGGACATGAGTAGTAAAAAAGCGAAAAAAATTGTGGTTAAGTGGGCCTTCGAAAACTTCGGTATATTCAGTGCGGAACGCCTATCGATGTATCTTGGAAGTGATTATCCCATGGGCGAGATACGGGAGATCCTGGGCGAGTTTGTAGAAGAGGAATATCTATCCAAGGGGTTTCTCATAGAAGGAGACGATACTGTCCACTGGATACTTACCGAGGGGCTTGAGAAGATCAAGGATTTATCTTTCCAAGGTGAGATAGTGATCCCCACAAAAGACCGCCTAAACCTTTACCTCAGGAACGAGATAATTGAAAGGTTCGGGTTGGGAACGTGCAACGTTGTCTTTTCCGGGACTGATATGGTTGCGGGTTTCACCGCTACCCGCAGAGATAAGACACTTCGAATAAAAGAATATGAAGGACCCAAGAAATACAAGCTGACCATCAAGGATTGGGGCTATAAAAATAATATGGGTATCAGGGAAAAGGAAACCAAAAAAAGGGTCTCCGATTACGAAGTGCGTAAATGGTATGAACGCACTAGGGGAATATAAAAAAAGGAAAGGGTTTAAAGTTGCTCTCGTTTTTTTACTGATGCGGATTCGTGTACCTTGATGTCTTTGCCCCGAACGGTATTTATCTTACAGCCTGGACCGATTTTGACCGAGTCCCCTTCAACAAGGTCTGCCTTTGTAGCTTCAAGGTATATCTGGTCGCCCTTGATACTACCGACAGTGAGTTTTCCCTTCTTGATGAAAGATAGGAAACCTCCTCTACCGGCTTCAACAAGTATATCGCCGCCTTTGATGTGTCCTACACGGCTATCGGCACCGGGCTTCAAGATTATCTCTGAGCCTTCCAGTGTTCCTTCTATGGCGAAGGCCCCGCTCCCCTTGAAGGTCTGGGCTTTGATGTTCTGTTCCGCCTTGAAGGCACCTGATGTTTCCATCTCTTCCACGAATATGTCACTCTCGAATTTTGTGGCACCGCTGCTTTCTATCCTGTCGGCCTTCACAGGTCCTTCGAACTTCGAAGCTCCTGAAAGGTCCATGAACACTGCCTTACTCTTCCCTTCTACTTTTATACTGCCGCTTGTGTTCAATTTCTTTACTACAAGGTCTCCTTCAACCTTTGTAGATCCCGAAATCTTCGCTTCGTCAGCATAGAGGTTTCCTTCAACCTTTGAGGCCCCGGACGACGAGAAATACTCACAGTCACATCCCTTTATTTTCGATGCGCCGGTAAGACGGAGATTCTTTGTTCCTTTCGCTGTTTCTGTGGCTTCACCTTCGATTTCATCCATGTCGTCATCTACATCGTCTTCCAATTCTTCCTCACCAAAGGATTCTTTCGATTCGTGTCTGGACTTGATCTTGAGATATGTATCTTCGGATATCTCACCGTTGGCGAGTCTTTCTTCCAACTTTTTTAGTATTTCTTCATCCATTTTGATCAACTCTTTGTTTTTATCAGCTAATAGAACACCGTAGTATATATAGTATCTTGAAGATATTACTGGATAACTTTAACTCTCGGGTAGACAACTTCAACTTTAGAGTTGAAAGGTTTATGTATCTCTTGTACATTTACCCCTTTATGAAGGATTTCACCGAGGACCTGTTGAGGTTGTTCTCGTCAAGAACACGCTGCCGTATCCTTGAGTTGTTAGGTAAAGGATACGATCATCCCGAGGACCTGGCAAAGAAGTTGGAGCTTACTCGGCAGGGCATAGATAAACATCTTCTCGAACTTCACGATTGGGGCTTATTGGAGAGAAACGCCATATTTCCACCCGACGGGCGTCCGAAGATCGTTTACGAGTTGACCAAGGAATGTCGTCAGCTTTTAGAGACTCTGGATAGAGTGGGTATGAGTTACAAGGAATCCATGATAGATCGTGCGGAGACGGAGATAGGGCATCTTGATACCAATCTGGCCGACGGTGAACTGGATGAGGAGATCTACATGAAGAAGGTGAGGGAGATAAAGAAGCGGTGGAGGTACCGCAAGTTAAAGAGCGAAAAAGATTAATATATTGTACCACTCAAAGGCGTGTTCATTGTTGCCACTGTGGCTTAGAGGCATAGCGATTCCTTGGTATGCGGGGGGAAAATTCTCCTGCCTTTGTACTAACGCCCAAAAAGGAATAGGTCGTGGGTTCAAATCCCACCAGTGGCTTATCACTTATTACACGTATTATGGTGGATGTGTTGTCATTTGTTTTTACTTACCCTGTTAAGGCCCAATACACCCGATTTAGTGAAAACCCCTCTATCTGTCTACCTAGGTATTGCTTGATCTTGCCATGAAAGACAGGTCATGTGAAGATGACTCACATTCACTCGAAGTAACCGTGCTCGTTGAAGTCTACAGGAAAATAAATGGTTTTCCTTCGAGTCTCAGAAAATTGAAGATTTTCTAAGTTTGTTGGAATACCATTCCAACACTATTTGGAATCTATGATTCCGAAATAACCGCGGGGACTAGTGGGAGATAACTTTGACAAGGTGTTGAACTCATTTTGAAACGTGAAAACCTCTGGAATATCTGTCGGCGATGGGGGAGAGGAAAAAACCACTGCCGAGATGAAGACACATAGTACCTTCATCGCTTCTTCGATATCGAACTAACTGTCACGGCAGAAAACGACGGCTGAAATTTTATATCTTTCAACATTCGTCCTGCGGACAGTTCATTGGAGACCGTACTGGCAGATATAAGCGGAAGTTACGATCGCGTGGTGTGGTAAGATGTGTCGTAAGGCGAATCTACGTACCCGGAAGGGCTGAGCACTACAACAATCTCGATACATGGGACAATACCATGGGCATTTGGCCCCATACATCTGAAAACACGGTACTATCGGTTGAATGCTATGCGCCTACCAGTACTGATATCACACTGCAGCCCGGATGGAATATGGTGGGACTGCCCAGCGCGAGTGCTGGGAATCACGGTTTACCGGTAGAGGTTACAAAGATCGGTTACTTCAACGCTACGATGGAGTACAACGTTGCCTACGACTACGAACCCTGGAACTATACTTTCGAGCCCGGTAATGGGTATTGGCTCTACAACGATGCACCCGGGCCGGTTGTGTGGACCGTGGAGTATTGACGAACTGCAGCCGCCTCATGATCTCCTTCGGTAGAAGGAATATATCTCACCAACGGCTTCGAAAGATGTAGGTGCATAACTCGATCACAGAGCTCAAACGAGCATGGACTGTGTTACGTTCATTGTATATTACATAATTGTTGATTTACTCCACACAAAACACGTATATACGAGAATATCCATCAGATAATGCCAAGAACAGTTACACTATGGTCATGGATTACAAAATGCCTATACGCTTCCCAGGCGTTTCAGTATCTGCCGTACTTTGGCAGGATACTTTTTAGCGTAGTCGGTGAGCCTCCCTTTATCCAAGTCCTTAAGATACATATCATCCGCTAAGGACAGCACCGCCCGGGTATCCAGCTCGTTGGTTTTTACGTACCTGATGTACAGCAGGTCCAGGAGTGCTTTTTCACTGTGTGCGGTCAGCACGGAGTCACGCTTTTCGTATCCGAAAAAAAGGGATCTTTTTACCTGATGATACTCGAACTCTCCATCTCTGTAAGAATAGGGTTTTTTTGTGGTGACGAGAGTCAACGTGTGAACCGTCTGGCTCAGGATATCGTTCTTTGAAAGAACGTACTCCATGGAAAGGTAAGATGGGTAGCGTATCACCATGGCGACCTCTTCTGGGCCGGGAGGATCGAAAGGATTCTCGTACCAGCCCTTGACGGCTCTTTTGACAACGTCGGAATCCACCAGTCTGTTCAACTGTACGGAAAGAGAGTTTTTGTTTTCGTCCGTTAACAGGAGCATATCAGAGAAGGAGAACAGGCTTTTTTCTTTATGTTCTTTGAAAAAATTCAACCACTCTTCTAGCTTCATGTAGATCTCCCTACCGATGAATATTTTTTTATCACTTCTTCTGTTAGCCTTAGAACGCCGCCGATGATGGTGTCTAATTCTTTTTCGTAATACTGGTATAGAGAGGCGGGTAAGAACCGTTTTAACTCCCTCTCCAGTATATTTTTTCCTTCTTCTTTCAACCGTGTGTTGGCCTTCTTCAGTTCGGAGATGAATCCCTTTCCTTCCATACCGTAATCCTGGATCTTTTTCGATACCAGCGAAAGGTCGATATCCATGTCCTTCTGTTCGGTTAAAAAGTAAATATCCCAAATGTCCCTGCCTTTGATATATTCCCTGCCACTCAGTGCGGTCACCTTATCGGCCAAGATCTCTTCCGGTCGTTCCACCCTTACGGCAGGGTTGATGGGGGGATAACTCAGTATCCTTGCTTCGTTCATATAGGAGGGCACATCGAACAATTCCACGTTTATCCTAACCCGCTGCTCGGGATCTTCCGAGACGGTTTTGAGCCTCGACCTACGGAAGTCTTCTTCCGCTTTTTGCCTATGCGTTTCAACGCTTTCCAGAAAGGGATATGAATATGCGACGAACCCGGCCGCTTTATCCATATATGTATCGAGGTCGATGATACCTTCGCCCTCTCTTACCACAAAGTCCAGATCTTCGGAGTATCTTGGATTGTTGTGGAACAGCCTCAGAGCGGTCCCTCCTTGAAACACCATGGTCTGAAACCCCCCTTCCTTGCTGAAAGAGGTCAGAATACCCTTCTGTATCTCTTCGCGTAATATCATCTTCGCCGGAACACCTTCTTTTTCCGCCCTTGTCTCGATATCTTTCCATCTCATATACGTTCAACA
>CAZAMQ010000019.1:0-39828 GCA_964486225.1 uncultured Thermoplasmata archaeon
ATCTCACCAGTATCGTAGTATTCCTTGATTATCTGTTGAATTCGACGTCGTGAGACATTGTACTTCTTAGCTGCGTAACTAGTGGACAATCCATGTTTTACTTCGTATGCAATTATTGATTGGACGTCTTCGTTAGATAGTCCCATAAAAGGAGTATGAAAAGAGCTACTTAAATCTTGACGAAATTTTTTCAGGATAATACACAGTTGCGCAACATGGAAACAAGTATCGTTTGGGGATATTCGAACTTTTAAAAAACAACAATAAGTATATATACTTATTAACACAATTACAACATATGATATTGGTCGATGATCTTCAAAAATCGGATAAATACGAGAGATATCCAAAGATATTCAGAGAGGTGGATAAGGAGCCGCACCGCCCTAAAAAAAGATTCAGACTGGTGATCAACGATAAAAACGATGCAAAGCAGGCACGTATATCCGGTATACCGATATTGTGGATTGATTCATCCTTCACAAAAATACTAAGATATCCCATGAAGATACCTGACACGATCGTGGTTCCCAGGGAGTTCAAAGCCGTTATCGAAAGCGATCTGAGATTACACACCTTCGAGAGTATGGACCCTTTCACCGATGAAAATATAATTCCAACGTTTGAAGATGTGATTATATTCATGCTTGAATTGGACCCCTTGGCGGCGAGAGCCATGGTGGACAGGAGCGACATAGACTACAGATACCTGGAGAAAAGGATCATCCAGGAAAACCTTGAAAGAGAGGCTTCTGAAGTGTATCTTCAGGATCACCTTGATTTTCAGGTCAATGAAACTCCGTTTAACAGAGAACGTCTTCTGAAGATAATAGATCGAAACAATATCAAAGAGGTGATCCCCTGATAGATCGTTTTTTAAAAGAGGTATGCAAGGAACTCAAGGATATAGGGGTAGATTACATAATAGTCAGTGGATCAGCCATAGAAAATGAGGGATGGGATATAGGTACTTATGAGATCGGTTTCGTTTTAACCGCGAAGGGATTTTCTGAGATAGAAGAGAAATTGAAGGGTAGTGATAGATTCCGAGTGATGGACAGGATAAAAACGATGATCGAAAGCGAATTCATGTTCGAGAATGCCTGGCGAACGGTGGAATTCCTGGACCCCAGTTACTTTTCAGGAGAAAAAACAGCCGATGAATTCATAGATTATGTTAAAAGATATCGTTGTACAAAAAGAGACGTGGGGTATGTAGCACACCCAGAGGTAGTCTTCTTCATGAGGCTGGCAATAGCCGATTGGGAGATATACGTACAGAAGATTTTGAGGGATATCAGAGTAGGATTGCCGGCATCACTGCTGGACGACGTGATGGAGATGGCTGGTACATTGGGTATCCGGGAGAAGATGAAACCAAGGGTGGAATATACCAGGGAGATCGTAGAAGCTCGTATATGAGAAAATTTTGGCTTTTCGAACCCTGAAGTGTCTTCGGGGTTTCAGAGAATTGTTATGCGCGAATATATCTTTAGCTACGTTGGAAAAGAATTAATACTCTTTATAGTATCTCAAACCATGGAAGAGAATGCTGGCACCATCGAGATAAATGGAAAATATGTGCAGTCTTTCCACAAATTCTATGACCTCATGAAATTCAAGGTCAACAATATTTTACTCGTGGCTAGCTTATATGATGCCTTTACATTAGAGGAGGACGGCCGCCTCATGGAGCAGATATCCGGGAAATACACGGATCTGGACCTGACCTCCCCTCCTCGTATCATACGGGTTTCCTCCGGCCAAGAGGCACTGGATGAGCTGAAAAACAGGCATTATGACCTTGTCATAACAATGTCCAGATTGGTGGATATCGAACCCTTCGAATTCGGGAGAAAGGCAAAATCAACACAAAAGGACGTCCCGGTCATCATGCTCGTCACTGAAGTGGAGGAACTGCTAACGTATCACCAGCACAGTGCAAAGGACGATATCGATAAGGCTTTCTTCTGGGGCGGTAAAACCACGCTCTTCTTTGCCATCACAAAGTACGTGGAGGACATGTTGAACATCGACGAGGACGTTAAGAACGGAAACGTAAGGGCCATACTGGTGGTGGAGGACTCCCCCAGGTTCTATTCCATGTTCCTACCCATCATCTACACTGAGATCATGAGGCAGACCCACGAACTCATAGCGGAGGGTCTGAACGAGCATGAAAAGATGTTCAGAAAGCGAGCAAGACCCAAAATACTATTGGCGGACTGCTACGACGAAGCCGTTGAAATGTACGAAAAGTACAAGGAGCACATCATGGGTGTGATCACAGATGTGACCTATCACAAGGGCGGTGAGAAGGAGGAGGGCGCGGGTTTTGAACTTGTCAGGAAGGTCAAAGAAACCATACCCGTGCTTGTTCAATCATCCCAATCGGATCACAAGGACAAGGCAGAGGAGCTTGGAGTACCCTTCATCAACAAGAAATCGGACACCCTGCTCATGGAGCTAAGGAATTTCTTTAAAGAAAATTTGGGATTTGGCGATTTCGTGTTCAGTACACCGGAAGGCGAGGAGATCGGCAGATGTTCTGACATGAAGGAATTCGAAGAAATGGTCAAGTCCGTCCCGGCTGAGTCTCTGAAGTACCATGCACAGCATAATCATTTCTCAAACTGGCTCACGGCAAGGGGTGAGATCGAGCTGGCTAAAATCCTCCGTGCAAAAAAGCACACGGACTTTAAGAACACGGAGGAACTCAGGGATTATTTGATCACATCCTTCAGGGAAACCCGTAGGGCCAGACAGATGGGCGTAATAACGGATTTCTCCAGGCAGGACTTCGAGTTCGAAGGTACATTCACCCGTCTGAGCGGAGGTTCCTTGGGCGGCAAGGGCAGGGGTTTGGCCTTTCTTACCAAGTTCCTCAACCGATACGATATAGACAAAGAGATGGACAATTGCCGATTGATGGTGCCGGATACCCTATCCATCGGGACGGATGAGTTCGACAATTTCATGGAGCGGAACGAGCTGCGAAACGTCCTTTCCAAAGATATGGACGATGAGGAGATTTCAAAGCTCTTCCTGCAGTCAGTGCTCTCACCGGAGCTCAAATTATCCCTTGTCGAGTATGTTTCTCAGGTCAATTGGCCCATCGCTGTAAGGTCATCCAGCCTGCTGGAGGATTCACAGAACCAGCCCTTTGCTGGCATATACTCAACATACCTACTCCCGAATAATTGCGAGGACCAGCAAACAAGATTGGAGCAGATATGCCAGGCTATCAAGCTAATTTACGCGTCAGCTTTTTTCAAAAAGGCCAGGGCCTACCTCAGTAAAACTGTCCGCACCTCAGAGGAGGAAAAGATGGCCATCGTGCTTCAGAAGCTCATCGGTCGCAGTTACGGGGACAGGTTCTATCCCCTTTTATCGGGTGTGGCCCAGTCCTATAATTTCTACCCGGTACCTCCCCTTACCAGGGAGGACGGCGTTGTAAACGTGGCTCTCGGACTCGGCAAGATGGTTGCCGAGGGGGGAAAGGTGCTGAGCTTTTCCCCGGAGAAGCCAAACGTTATACCGGGTTTCACCACACCCTATGACATCCTGGGGAACTCACAACGATACTTTTACGCCCTGAACATGGCAAAGACATGTTTTGACCTGTCAGAGGGCGAGGATGTCACCCTCCTAAAATTGGACGTTAACGTTGCGGACAGGGACGGAGTGATATCTCCGATAGCCAGCACCTACGACCTTGAGGATGACAGGTTCAGGAACGGGACGGACTTCGAAGGACCGAAGTCTATCACTTTCTCGGGCATTTTAAAACACGATATGTTTCCCTTGGTTGAGGTATTGAAGAACTTATTGGAGACTGGCCAGAATTGGATGGGCAGACGGGTGGAGATCGAGTTCGCAGGTATTGTGGATGATGACAACGTGCTCCAGCTTTATGTGCTCCAGATCCGGCCTCTTGTCACTCTCAAGGAGAGGCAGAATGTCAGAATATCTGATAAAGATCGCTCCGATTCCATTGTCTTTACTGACAAAGCCCTGGGCAACGGTGTGCTCCAGGATATTGAACACGTCTTGTTCGTTGACCCGGAGACATTCGACCCAAATAGCACCATAAAGATCGCAGACGAGATAGAAGGTATGAACGACAGATTGGATGAGCCATACGTCCTCATAGGTCCGGGAAGATGGGGGACCCAAGACAGATTTCTCGGTGTGCCTGTGGATTGGGGCCAAATATCCAAGGCAAAGACCATAGTGGAGGTCAGTTTGAAGGACTTCAGGATAGACCCCTCTCAGGGCACCCATTTCTTCCACAATATGACCTCGCTGGGCATCATGTATTTCACCATCCCTTACGGTGGAGGCGCCTTTGTTGACTGGGACGCCCTGTGTGATGCTGAAATCGTAGAGAGCGGTGATTTTGTGAAGCATGTTAGGTTCGAGCATCCCTTGGAGATCAAAGTGGACGGAAGGCACGGCTCAGGTGTCATAGGGCCACAGCGCTAGGAATCTGACCATAGTTGGATCAATATTTTCTATGAAAGAACCGCATAAGAAGCTCGAAGATGTAAACAGGCTGTATTCGGTGTGAAATATACGTGTATATCATATAAACATCATTCGACGGCACACCTAAAGGAGATAGTTCTAAATCTTAGCTTTCTCCGTCCGTTCCACCCAACTTTCCATACCCATATCACTGAACAGATCAAGCGCAGCCGAAAGATCTGCTTCAGCCTTATCTGCATCGCCCAAGATATTCCATAGAAGTCCACGTTCGTAATAAACCCGAGCCAATTTCGCCTTTTCACCGATCTCTTGTAATACCTCGATGGCATTGGTCAATGCAACCTCACTGGCAGAATATTTTCCCATGGAGCGATGGACCATGCCCAGGACCCGATATGAGATGCCCATGTCTTTTTTTGAGCCGATCTCCACGGCCATCCGAAGGGCATTGCCTGCGTTCGAAACTGCTTCGTTAAAATCGGATCTGTCCAGGTTGATCTCACCTATCATGCACAAGCATTCAACGATACCGTCTTTATCCTTTATTTCTTCACGGATATGAAGACTTTTTTCATAATGTTCCAAGGCCTTGTCGGTCTCTCCGTTCTCGTAGTATATCTTACCCATGTTATTCAGCGTCATGGCGATGCCCTCTTTGTCTCCGATACCTTGCTTGATATCTAGGCTGCGTTGATAGTAATCCAGGCCCTTTTCCAGCATCCCTTTATAGCGATAGTAGTTTCCGATGTTGTTCAGATTCATGGCGATGCCCTGTTTGTACCCGATCTCTTCCCTTATCTTCAAACTGCGTAGATAGTATTCCAGGGACTTATCCAGATCGCCCCTTCCATGATATATCACACCGGTGTTGTTCAGCGAGACGCCGAGACCACCCCGATCTCCCAGTTCTTCCCTCAATTCGATGGCTCGCTGCAGGTGCTTTTCGGCTTCATCATAATCACCTTTACGTAGGTAAACTGTGCCAATATCGTGTAACGCCTGGGCTTTCTCTGCCCTGTCGTCGAGTTCGTTGGCCAACTCCAATTCATCCTTGAAGGCCGATATACTCCTATCGTAATCCCCCTGGCGCAGCAGTGCCCAGCCTTTAGACTTGATCAGATGGCAGCGGATACTTTTTTTATCTGTTATGGAAAGACCTTCTTCTGCGATTTTAAAGGATTCTTCGTAATCTCCCTTCTCTTCGTAAACCATGGCCGTCTGCCCGTATATTTCGGCCTTATCGTTGCCATCACCGGCGATATCCAAGGCCCTTTGAAGATGCTCTAATGATTCATCGTATCTACCGAATATCATGGTCAGATAGCCCAACTCACGGTATATTCCGTACAATGTTTCATCATGGTCGATCACGGACAGTGCTTTCGTGTAGTAATCGTAGGCTTCCTGATTGGAATAGTTATTTTTTGCCTTTGCTCCGGCTCTCACAAGGTAATCTCCAGCCCTGGGGTCATCCGCCCTGTAGAAATGATGCGCCATGGTCTCGGGGTTTTCATCACCGTAGATATCCAGATAGCATTCGCCGATCATACGATGGTATTCTTCCCTCAACTCCAGGTTCATCCCCGTGTAAAGGATCTCTCGTATCTTCGAGTGATCGAATCGATATTTTTTTTCGTAGTAGTGTATCAGATTGTGATGTTTTTCGATGTAGTTAAAATCTTTCAGTAGATCCATACGGTTGACACCGGTCACTCTCTCCACGATCTTACTCTCGAATTCCTCACCGACCACACTGGCACATTCCAGTAGATCACGCTTTTCTTCCTTCAATCGGTTCAACCTTCTGACTATCACGTCGTATATCCTGGAAGGTATGTGTGCTTCCTCTGGAGTCACTTCGATTTTCCAATCACCGTTTTCGTCCTTGAGGTGTCCCTCCTCGACCAGCATCCGTGTTAATTCCATCAAGAAAAAGGGATTCCCCTCGCTTTCACGGTAGATTGTGTTAACAAAATCTTCATCCAGATCCACGTCTCCTAGGGTTTTTGAGATCATCTCTTTTACCGTTACTTCGTCAAGCCTGCTCAACTTGATCTCCATAAACAGGTCCTCCCTGCTCATGTTCTGCATGGTAGTTTTGAAGGGATGTACAACCTTATCTGTTCCCGGATGATTTGTACCGCCCCGATCTTCCCGTGGTGATTCCAAAATATCTTCTGGTCTGTAGGCCCCTAGTATCAAGATTTTATCATTTACCGTGTTCCTTGAAAGATAATGTAACAACCTCAGGGAGGTCGGGTCGGCCCATTGCAGGTCGTCCAGGAACAGCACCACCGGTTGTTCCACGGATAATCTTCGCAGACCCAACAGTATATTGTCGAAGAGATTTTCCTGCCTGAGCTTGGGGTCGTCCACGAGGTATCTTCCTTCATATTTACCGGAAGTCACGAACCATCCTATATCGCTTTTATAAAGTTCGGCGATGGAGGAGCTTCCGTCCCAGTCGATCGACCTTTGGTTGACCTTTTTTAGTGTAGTTCTCATATCCTCTATCAAAAATTCGCTGCTCTCTCCTTCTATCACGATGGCAAGAGACATCTCTCCCAGCATCTGGATCAGTATATCATGGTCTCCGTATCCTATGGCGTTGAGTTTGCTCTCCCTCTCTTCTCCCATCATAGAAAGGGAATCGCTCACAAAATTTGCAACCGCGTTGAGCACGGAGGTAAATATATCTGCATCAAGGTCAGTGGTCTTACGCTCGACCTTGGCGATCATGAGACCGGAGTCGTCCATGAGATATACGGAAACGACCTTCGGCGGCGGGTGCTCTGCCATGAAATGGTACAATCTGGCTTCACGGAAAGCGGCCCTGAAGGGGATGAGAGGATCCGGTGTGTCGGCAAGGCACCAACCTTTGACGATGAGAGCGCCTTCATCCATTGCCGATCCCATCAATTCGCTCACCAAGCGTGTTTTACCTATACCTGCTTCTCCGGATATAAGGATGGTAGAGCCGCGGCCGTCGATCACATCATCCCAACGATCCTTCTACTGATGCAATTCTTTCTCACGACCGATGAGTTCCGTTTGGAATCCGATGTCTGGTTTACCTTCTCCCATCTATTCAATGATAGGAAGATTTGTATAAAGAATTTTGCTCGAATATAGGTAAACATGTGTGAACTATCAAATATCGGTTGATCTACGGTATTTGACTATGGAAACCAGTATGACCAGTGAAAACGTGAGGGTGACAACGTTGGCTGCCATCACCGGTATGTCCGTAACAAGGATACCGTAGAGCAGCCACAAAAACACGCCGACGGTAAATATGATGTACATGGGTAAAGACAAACTTCGTGTATCCTTGGTCCGGATGACCTTTATCGCCTGAGGAATGAACGCGGCTGTAGTGCAGGTAGCCGCCGTCAATCCGACTATGGTGAAGCCGTCCATACGATGCTGTAATCACGAAACGATATAAATCTGTGGGTATTTACGAAGGATTTTATGGTAGGATTGAATATGACGATTTGGAAAATATATATATATGACGAAGTATCTGCATATGTCATACGAAACGTCAGACGATGGTGGTAAAGATGGGGGCAACGAGATATACATCGATACACATTCTGAAAATCCTGCCAAAAAACTGTATGAAAAACTCGGTTTTTAGATCGTCGAAAAATTCCCTAATCTTAAATACGAGTTATGATGACAATGAGCAAAAACAAATCACTGCGCCTTCGATATCGCCTCTCCAAACTACATACTTACAATCGTAAACCGTCGGTGAAAGGGCATTGGGCGATACAGCTTGAACAGTCCCCACCATTCTCGATCCAGAATCTATAACAACTGTCAACGTCCACGGCCCATCTCTTGATACCGGGATTGTTACATTTGGACACGATGTCGTAGGATGGTTCAGTCTCCGAGGATATTGCGTCCACCTCACAGCTTTCCGCGCACTTTCTACACGTTTTACAGAATTCCGATATCCCGAACACCAGAGGTTCGTCGTGAGCCAGGGGCAGATCGGTGAATATCTTGCATATCTTGATACACGGACCGAATTCGGGAGTGATCAACAGGCCGTTTCTCCCCAATTCTCCCAGGCCGGCCTGTACAGCCAGGGGTATGCTCAGTGCGGTATCGTTCCCCATGGGAATAGCTTTGTAACCCAATGCACGTATGAATTGTGCCATGCATCCCATGAGAAAGGCCATCTTCGAATATGTCAAGGCATTTTCCACTCCGGCTGCCATAGACGGAGATCTTTTCATCACTTCTTTATCCATCTGTACGAGCATCACGATGGCGTTTTGGAATCCGTCGGGTATGTCGATGGGGTTCCCGTTTCTGTCATGAGAGTAGAGCCAGTAGTCGTTCACTTCTGTTATGCCCACTTTGCAGGCACCGTATACCTCGGCAGTTTCCTTGACGAGCCCTGACATACGCTCCTTACCATCTATTTCATAGGCAGGAAGCAGTGCATCGTCCATGACCGTGTTACCGTGGGTCAGCTCGTCCCATTGGAAGGCCTCTGAAAAATGGTTGTAAACCCCCCATGCACCCTGTACTCTCGCCGCGTCGAGATGTGTATATCCTTCCACGTTATACCGGATGATATCTTCGACCAGGTCGAACATCCCCATCCTGTAATATTCAGCATCGGGATCATACATCATCCTGCCGAAAACATTGTCTCTTTCGTCGAACCTACGGTAGATGTCATGATCTATCTCCACGGGTAAAAGTGGTTTTCTCTTTTTTGACACGGAAACACGATAAAAAGCATACGATATAATATTTGCCTTTTTCCGAAGAAAGTAATATATATCCGAACGATCGAGGGCTTGTTCAAGGGATAGGAGATGTGCCTCCCAACTTGAGAGCAATGCGTCGTACAACGAAATACGCTCTTGGAATGTTTACTTCTAAAACATACCTGACCCCACTTTATATGGGAATAATTTATCTGGCAAGTCAAAGAAATTTTCAACCCGGACCGGTTCAAATAAGACGGGGTCATTATTTATCGAAAATGTTTTAAAGGTTGTGACCGTAGGATTTTTATCGATACCCTTACGTCCCTTAGGGTTAAAAAAACCTTGGAGTTATAGATATGAAGACGAATAAGGCACTGACGTTGGTTTTTGTTGTATCCTTTATAATGAGTGCTATTTTATTACCGTTTGGGATCGCACTTAAAGAAACGCCGAAAAAAATAGATTTAACAAATGGGGATATGCCGGAACCGTTAGTTCAGCACGACCCCATCAAGATCAACGATGATTCGGAATTCCTTGTGGAAGCAGCCAACAATGGGTGGGCCGGAGACGGAACGCCGGCCGATCCATTTATCATCGAGAATTATACGATAGATGCGGATGGCTATACCTATGGTATTTTCATAGCAAATACGACCTATGATTTCATCATAAAAGATACCGAAATATTTCAAGCTTCACTCACAGACTGGGATTGGAATCTTGGTGCGGGGATAACATTATTCAACTGCACGAACAGCACGATCGCGAATAACCATCTTCATAACAACAGTAACGGTGTTTATACTAGAGAGACATTTAACATATCTATTTATGATAATAACATTCGTAACTGCGGGAATGGTATTTTGTCCGCTTCCGATAGTACGGAAAATAAAATAATAGCAAATTTCATATCGCAATCATCCACTGGAATATACCTGTCTTATTCGGATTCCACATTTGTCGAATATAATTATGTCACCGGATCATCTTCCAAGTCCATAGATGTGGTCGGATCCCTTGGATCTCACATCTACAAAAATACAATGGAATCAAATTCAAAGGGGATATGTTTCTTCGAAAGTCACAATAATGAAATCTTAGGAAACGATTTGAACGGAACTTCGGGAATAGGGCTGAACATAGTCGATTCGGATCATAACACCATCCGTTCCAACAGAATATCTTTCTCATCTGAGGAGGGTATCCTTCTCGGAAAAGTGTGGAACGAAGGCTCAATGTATAATGAGGTTTATCATAACAACCTGTATTACAACAATGGTTCGTTCGATCAATACGATCCTATGCATGTTCAAGCAAGAGACCTGGGAAAGGATAATAAGTGGAACAACACGGAGGGCGAGGGCAATTACTGGTTCGATTGGGCTTATAACAATAATACAAATGATGCAGATCACGACGGTATCATAAATTGGCCCTATGTTATCAACCGCACCGGCGAATTCAAAGATCATTATCCACTTGCAGTTCCAATCAAGACAGAACGTGGTCCCATTCGTATAAACAACAACAACGATTTTACGTTTAAAAATGGTGTGATTATTGGGAATGGAACCGAGGTAAATCCTTACATCATCGAGGGATACGATATAGATGGCGGAGGTGAAGGCTACAGCATATATATCGGTAATACAACGGTTTATTTCGCTTTACGCCATTGTTACCTACATAATGCGAGTGGGGACGGGGGAATATATAAGAGGAATGCCGGGTTATATCTTTACGACGTAGAAAATGTTAAAGTGACAAACATTACCACTTCTTCCAACGGCTACTATGGTATATACCTCCAAGGATGCAACAGCAACACGCTGTATAGTAATGCTATCTCGTATAACGAGCAGGGCATCCACCTGGACTCATCCGGCAACAACATAATATATCACAACAACTTCATTGATAATTCTGGCCAGGCCTACGACGACAGTGACAACCGATGGAATGTTTCCTACTCCACAGGTGGTAACTACTGGAGTGATTACGAAGGTGATGATATTCGCAGCGGCCCGGACCAAGACCAGACTGGAAGTGACGGTATCGGCGACATACCATACACGAACATCGACGGAGGTTCAAATGCGGATGAATATCCACTCATGAACCCCACGATCACTATTATCGAATTCAGTTTTGGTTGGAATTTTATCTCATTCCCATGTCAGGATACCTCGGCACCCATTGAATATTTATTATCAGGCATCTCATGGGATAAAGCAATGGCATATTCCGATGGTGAATGGCATTCTTATATGCCTTCGAGATCCTCTCATTTAAATGATGGATTCCCACTCCCAAACAACACACATGGGATATGGGTTCATGCCATAGAACAAGGTACGTTGAATGTATCCACCAAAAACCTAGGAACAACCTACATCACATTAGAACCCGGATGGAATATGGTTGGTTATCCATCCCGCGTATCAAGGATTGCTGTTCATACGTTACCATCATTGATATCTAAAATCGGTGTATTCAACGGCAGTCAGGAATACGATATCGAATACATCCACGACCTATCGACATATATCATGGATCCGGGAGAAGGCTATTGGGTGTACAATGGGGCAGATTATGCTGTGGAATGGGCGATTGACTATTGATATTACAGACAAAGAAAAAATCGCGGATGTTTTATCAGTAAAAGTTTTAACATAGTCTATTTACTCTCGCTGTTGCCACTTATTTATTTCTTGATGATCATCTTCTTTAACAATTCGTTGCGGATGTCCTCAACTGCTCATTTCGGGAATCAAATTCCCGATGGTATTGAAATTTCTGACAGAAATTTCAATTAACTTAGAAAATCAAGTATTTTCTGAGTGTCACAGGAATATCATTCCTGTTTATAGTCGAGAACCGAACGTTTATGACTTATTATCCGGTTTTTGACTATATGTGGCACACGAATTTGTAAGTCTTGACTCGTACGTGTGCCACTATAGTAGGAATTCTAAATTCCTACGGTCTAATGAAAGCCGAAGGCTTTCAGGTTAGACGTCAAGAACATAAAAAAGGTTATGTCCTTGACTATAATAACGAATCACTCATTCCGTTGATTAATCCCGACCGTGTACCTGATTTCGGATTCTTGGGATCACCTACCATATACCATCGTGAGACCCGGTCGGCCCACAAGATATTACTGGTTCCGTTGTTCGGGTATTCAACATGATGAAGTACGCAGAGATGACGCCGGTTTTCGTGGTCATCACCTGATCTTTACCGGATCGAACGTGGTGTTCATAGGCGTCGATATGATGAGTGCTTCGCGGGCAGTAGTTACGCTACTTCCGGATATAACGTCTCACGCAGAAAAGATTTTTATATCTCCAATCCAAAACTGTTAACATGAAAATAGTTCCCGATACCAGTGTCGTAGTGGATGGGCGCGTTACAGGCTACGTTAGCCAGGGGTCTGAAGTTATAATCTCCGAAGCAGTGATCTCTGAACTTGAAGCACAGGCCAATATGGGGCAGGAGACCGGTGATAGCGGATTAGAAGAATTGGCAGCGCTGAGAAAGATGCACGAAAAGGGGATAATAGAGCTGGCATTCAAGGGAGAAAGACCGTCCTACCAACAGATAAAATTGGCTGATAATGGAGAGATAGATGCACTAGTTAGATATCTGGCATCGAAAGAAGAAGCGGAACTACTCACCAGCGATATAGTACAGGCGCAGATAGCCAGGGCAAAGGGTATAAAGGTAAGATATCTACCACCGGAACCCGAAGGAGAGGTAAAATGGATAAGCGAATATTTTGAAGACGATGTGATGTCTGTTCACCTTCGAGTAGGCACGAAACCCAAGGCTAAAAGAGGGACCCCCGGTGATCTTAGTATCGAGGCGATTGACGAAAACATCTCTCAGGAGAGAGAGCTTAGACAGGTAGCCCACGAGATAGTGGAGCGAACTCGAAGAGCTTCGGATGGGTTTATCGAGTTCGATAGAGGTGGTGCTACCATCGTACAGCTGCGGGATATGCGCATCGTTATCGCACGCCCTCCCTTCTCGGATGGTTTCGAGATAACCGCTGTGAGGCCGGTGGTCAAGCTCAACCTGGACAGCTATCGTATGTCCGAGACTTTGAAGGAAAGAGTCACCGAGAAGAAGCGCGGTGTGATGCTTGCAGGTTCACCCGGTGCCGGTAAGAGTACACTGGCACAAGCGGTGGCCGAGTACCTCCTGGAAAAAGATTTTGTGGTGAAGACGATGGAGAAACCCAGGGACCTTCAGGTACCGGAGGACATAACACAGTACACCGACCTTGACGGCTCTTTGGAGAACACTGCAGACGTTCTTTTATTGGTCAGGCCAGATTATACCGTTTTCGACGAGCTGCGTAAAACTCCGGATTTTAAGGTCTTTGCAGATATGAGATTGGCAGGTGTCGGAATGGTTGGAGTGACACATGCAAACAGAGGGATAGATGCACTACAACGACTAATCGGACGGGTAGAACTGGGCATGGTGCCTCAGGTGGTAGACACCATAATATTCGTCGAAAACGGAGATATCGCACAGGTTTACGATATCACGTTTACCGTTAAAGTCCCTATAGGTATGGTTGAACAGGATCTAGCTAGACCGGTCATCGAGGTGAAGAACTTCGATAGAGGTATACCGGAATACGAGGTCTACTCCTACGGTGAACAGGTAGTGGTTATGCCGGTCAAAGAGACGGAGAAGCGGAAACCACTGTGGGAACTAGCTGCACGCTTCATTGAGGAGGACATAGGTAGGTACGTACACGGTAGAGTGGTATGCGAGGTCGATTCCCCCGGCAGTGTCACGGTCTATGTTCCTGACAAGCAGATCCCCGGTATCCTGGGCAGCGGCGGTCAAAGAATAAGAAACATCGAGGAGGACCTGGGGGTGCATATCGACGTAAGAGCTCAGGAAGAGCGAAAGCACACTTCAGAGTTAAGAAGAGTAGATACGTCGAAGGAAGCGGAGAAGGTCGTACTCTATGTCGGTCCGGGTATGTCGGGGGAGACCATCGATATTTTTGCGGATAGAAAGCATCTGACCACGGCTACCGTGGGAAGTGACGGTACTATAAAGATAAGGAAGGATACACAGGCAGGAGACACTTTACTTGATGCAATACGCCGTGGAAGAGAGATCCAGGCCGGTTGATGCCCAATACATAGGCATATCCCGAATTGACAAAATGGTTTGAAACGACCGTCGCTCTGTTTAACTAAAGGTATTTTTCGCAATTCTCGCAGTAATAACGATTGTATTGAGGTATCCATTTAGCCGGTTTGATGCAGATAGGACATATCTTTGGCTCATCCTTCTTCTCTTCAGACGGCTGTGGTTGCTGCTGTGGTGGTTGCTGCTGTGGTGGTTGCTGCTGCTGTGGTGGTTGCTGCTGCTGTGGTGGTTGCTGCTGCTGTGGTTGCTGCTGTGGTGGTTGTTGCTGTGGTGGTTGTTGCTGTATAGGGACTTTATAATCGTTGCAATTATCACAGTACCAACTATTATACTCGGGTAGGAACCGTACCGGTCCACTACATGTAGGGCATAAATTCTGCTGAGTATCGACTTCTTTGAGCTTCATGTAGCCTATAAGAACGAGCACACCTGATATCACCAGACCAAATATGAATCCGAGTATGGCATATATGATCATCTTGTCTTCCATATCCTTGTGACGCCCTTGGTCGATGGGTTTGATGATGTCTTCTACCAATTTACCTTTAAGCATGAACGCGACCACGGCGAAAACCAATTGGATCACACCATATCCTATCCTCCATGCGCCATATGCACCATACCAGAGTAGACCCCATAGTAGCCCACTCATTATCGACCACAGACCCCATAGACCATAAATAAGGGCGGCTACCAAGAAGAATATCGCTGCATAATGCAGCATCTCCCTAGCTTCTTTTACCTTAGGAGGTAAGTTCGGGTTTGCGTTAGGTACCGAGAGTATATCCATATGTATATCACCTCTTTAGTGATCCTCGTATACATCGAAGACCGCTTTTCGAGTACGTTTTGGTCCCCTGTCTTTTCTTATCGAAGTAGTTAAATCGCCACCGTATATTTTTTCCTGTTTCATCTTATCATCTCTAAGAGTTAGGATTACATTTCAAAATGTTATATATATAATTTTTGTCGATAATCAAGTCATCCTTGTAGTGTGGTTTTATAACTGTTTTACTCCGTCTATGCTAATTTGTTCGTTGTTGTTAAATTCCCTGCGGGTATTGTATATACTGGAGATAAAGGGCGAAAGCGATGACCTAGTGGAAGAGATGAACAGAGGAGACCACACTTCAATCCGTGAATATATCGTCTTCAGTATCCATATCGATATCTACTTCTTTGGCGTTATAGGGTGTTATTTCCTCGTAAGATATCGGCTGCTGCTGTTGGTACTGCTGCGTGTCCTCCATTTATTCACTTTCCTCCGCTACTCTCCGGAAAAGTAATTCATGTGGATCATGTATCATCTTCAATCGTACTATGGTTATATCTCGGCACGATTTCGGTACAGTTCAGGATCGATAACGGCCACCATACTTTCCGTGTCGAGTAGGCCATCAAAAAAGGAATCTATACGCTGAACACCTGCTTCAGGGTCAAGTAACAATTCATTGTAACCTACGTAGAGCACTTCCATGGTGGGGTGGGTTTCTACGTGATCTCGTATCATATCCCTATACGTGATGAACATATCCTTCAAATCAGTATCCGAAATCTCGTCGGGGTCCTTACCCCGTCTGATCAGCATCTTGCGCTGAGATACCAACATCTCATCAAGATTTCGCTCCATGAAGATCACCTTGTATCGGTATGTTTCCGGGAGGTGCTTTACCAACTCTGCGAGTACCTTCACCGCTTTTCCCTTTGCAAGGGGTATCCAGTCGGTGTCGTCCGGTAACTTTTTCACACGCTCGTACTCGTAATATCCCTTGGGATTGTCCACGTTGGCTTCACGGACTTTATCCGTCAAGGGTGGTATACCGCCGGCTTCCAGCATCTTCATCATCATGGAAGTGCCGGTACGAGGCAGGCCGGTAACGACGGTGATATCTTCAGAGACCATGATCGTGAAGGAGGGAGGAAGTTTATAGGTTTTTCCAGCGAGAACAGATTATATCTTCGATGAACTGCGATTTGGATTCCGTGTACGTTTTTCTGTCACTGGATAACTCCCTCCATAAACGGAGTTTGAGTTTACCGTACTCCCGGGCCAGATATGGATATTCCCGCAGCGTATCTCGGAATGTCAGGTGCTCTTGGTAAATCGGGTTACCTTTTTCGAACATATGTATATGGTGTGTTCTTCTGTAACTCGGACCTTTGACGAAGTAAAAACGGCCGGAAACCCCTTTTTCACCCATGTAGTGATAGCCACACCCTTCCACGGATTCGATGTGGAGTTCCGGACCATTGACGGAGATAGCCATGTCGATGATTGGTTTGGCGGGTAGGTCGGGTACGGATGTGCTGCCAACATGCTCTATATCCGCTCCAGGTAAAACACTTAGTAGTTCGTCTCTGGCGTTGGCAAATTCCTTCTCCCATAGAGGAGTCCAGGGCATCAGAGATATTGTATCATTGGCTAGACCCAACAAGCTTTCGTCGGTGAAAAGTGTCGGAAGATATTCCGGTCTCATGAAGATGTGGAAGTAATAATCGTAAACCAGCAAAACTTTCTGGGGAGGAAGCCAGCGATACTGAAACACCATGCCTTGGTCCTCACCGTCTCCAGTAACGGTATGTTCCCAAGTATCCCGGAACTTTTCGCTGCGGCACACGAAGAAATGGGTGTGGAACTCCTCCATGCCTTCGGCGTCCGTGAGATCGGTTTCACCGAGTTTTTCAATATCGTAGAGACAGGCAAGACCCGACTCTTCGAATACCTTCCTCTTCATGCATTCCTGTGGATCTTCTCCCTCCTCCAAAGTACCTCCGGGTACCAGCATGGGGACGTCCGGAAAGGCCTTATGGGTAAAGGCGAGAAGCCGGTCTCTACAGTCGTCGGACCTCAATACATAGGCATATACCTTATCTTTCATCGGATAAAAAACCATCAAGAAACTAATAGGTCTTTCCCCAGGCTAGTAAAAAAACCACACCGCTTGGTAGCCCGTATCTTTTGGGAAAAACATATATACCCAAATACATTTGAAAAAAATAAAGTAAAATGGAGAATATCTATGAAAAAAATCGTGCCAGTAGCGTTGATAATCATCATGTGCCTTGCAGGTGCATCGGTTCCCGCCGTCAGCGGAGAAGAGATCATTTCAGTAGTTGATGCCCGAGGTGTGGAAGTTACATTAGACGGACCTCCACAACGTATCGTTTCCTATATGGCTTCCAATACCGAGATGCTGTTCTATATGGGTCTCGGTGACCGCGTGGTCGGCGTTGATGACTACAGTAATTACCCCCCTGAAGCTGACGAACTGCCGAAGGTGGGTGACCTACAACCAGATATAGAACATATACTCTATCTTGAACCGGACCTTGTCGTAGCGACGACTGTTAATACCGGATTGATCGAGGCTATGATCACACACGATATACCGGTATTTGTCACAGGAGCTTCCTCCTACCAAGATATATTCGAGGACATGAGGATGCTAGGCGAGATATGCGGCATCCCTGAAACTGCGGACTTGATGGTGGCTCAACTGGAAGAAGATTTGGACGAGCTGACTAAAGATACCATCGATATACCGTATGAAGAACGGCCGTCTGCCCTCTTCATTACCGGTACGTTTCAGGGTATGAATGCAGTGGGTAACAACACCTTCATTCACACATTGATGGAAAGAGCGGGGTTGGCAAATATAGCTGGAGATAAGGATGGTTGGGTCACCTACTCTGAAGAAGAGGTGATATCTCTTGACCCCGATGTGTTGATCACCACACACAATATCAGGAGTACACTAGAAGAATTTTTGGAGAAAGAATCCTGGGGATCCATAACCGCCGTGGAACTGGAGCAGGTATACTATGTGGAAGATGACCTCATGATGAGACCGGGGCCAAGGGTTATCCGGGCACAAGAAACACTTGTAGAAATTGCCGAAGAGATAGAACAGGAGGAGAGACAGGGTGAAGATACACCTGCCAACTCCGTCATAAGTTTACTCGTAACCACTGCATTACTCGCCCTACTATTTAAGAAGAGGAAAAAGAGAAGATGAAAGCCCCTTTCCGTAACAGGCAGTTCGAATTCTTTATCATTCTTATATTGTTACTATTAGTCACCTCTATCTTCTCTCTTTACATAGGATCCAGGGCGGTGAGGATCCCTCTCAATAAAGTGACGTTGATAGTACTCTCGAGATTTCCTATACTGAACAGCTTTTTGCCGGTTTATAACGGTGTGGAAGCCGACATAGTCCTGAATGTGCGTGCACCTCGGATGCTAATGGGCGTTATCGCAGGGTGCGGACTAGCTGTTTCCGGCGTCACCATGCAGGGGGTATTTAGAAACCCATTGGCATCCCCTTACATCTTAGGGGTTTCCGCAGGCGGTGCCCTGGGTGCTTCAGTAGGGATACTCCTCGGTTTGGGCATGTACTACATACCGGTTCTAGCCTTTTCACTGGCCGTCGCAACATCCCTACTAGTATTCTTCCTAGGACGAAGGAACGGTAGAACTGATGTGCCCACACTTCTTCTCGCCGGTATAGCCGTCGGAGCCTTTCTTGGAGCACTGACTTCATACATTAAATTTATCTCCAGGGATACTTTGCAGGACATCGTTTTCTGGACTATGGGCAGCCTCCATGGTTCATTATGGAAGGAGTTGTATGTGGTTATTCCCATGGTTGTAGTAGGGATCGTGTTGACGTTGCTGTATACTAGAGAACTGAACGTACTCCAGGCAGGAGAGGAATCTGCCGCCCATATGGGAGTGGACGTTGAGCGCACGAAACTGATATTGCTTACCCTCTCGAGTCTTCTCGCCGCAGCGGTCGTTGCATTCACCGGAATAATAGGCTTTGTCGGATTGATCATCCCCCATATGGTTCGGATGTTGACAGGGCCCGACCATCGATGGCTCGTCCCGGCCTCAGCGGCCATGGGAGGGATCTTCCTTGTGAGCTGCGATATCATCGTACGGCTATCGGGAAACATACCTGTAGGTATAATAACAGGACTTTTCGGCGCACCGTTTTTTCTGTACCTATTGTTGAAAAGTAGAGGGGATACGGGATGGTAAAACTTGACGTGATAGGGTTAGAAACGGGATATGTGGATGATCCTATTTTGAAGGGTATCGGGTTAAATATCTCTGACGCTGGTTTCACCGGTGTCATCGGGCCCAACGGTTGCGGAAAGAGTACCTTGTTACGGGCGATAACAGGTGTTCTACCGGCCTGGAAAGGCGACGTTTATCTCGACGGTGTCAACATCAAAGAGATGAGTAGAAGAGACATCGCTAGAAAGGTAGCCGTGGTACCCCAGAGGACACAAATATCTTTTCCCTTTAATGTTCGAGAGGTTGTAGAGATGGGACGTACACCGTATCTTGGAAGGTTTGAAATGCCACATGGAGAACATGCTAAGGTAGTCGACGTTGCCCTGGAAAAGGTAGGGGTTGATAAACTACAAGAACGCACTATCCGGGAGCTGTCAGGAGGCGAGTACCAGCGGATGCTCATCGCTAGGGCGCTGACACAGGAGCCGGATCTTTTACTACTTGACGAAGCCACCTCGCAGTTGGATATTGGGCACCGTATAGAAGTGATGGATTTGATCAAGGACCTCAATAAAAAAGAGGGTTTAACCGTTATCACTATCCACCACGACCTTAACCTTGCCGCTCGTTACTGCGGTGAGATAATGCTCATGGACAAAGGGATCATCCATGCACGTGGTGTTCCCTCCGATGTGCTAACAACACCACACCTCAGAGCGGTATACGGAATCGAGGCCGAAGTGCGCCGTAATCCCAGAGACGATACTCTTTACGTAGTCCCCGTGGATAAAAATGAAGTTGTATCATCCAGAGATATAAAAGTGCATGTCATATGCGGCGGAGGAACGGGAAAACATCTGCTCAGGGCACTGGTGGATGAGGGATACGATGTGAGTGCAGGTGTACTGAATGTGATGGATACCGACCTGGAAAGGGCGAAATTCTTAGATGTCCACGCGGTAACAGAGGCACCATTTTCACCCATCAGCGAACAACGCGTTAAAGAGAATCTGATGAAGATCAGAGAAGCGGAAGTCGTTGTGGTAACGGATTTTCCCGTGGGTCCGGGCAACCTGAGCAATCTGGAGGCCGCTTTAAAAGCACTTGAGGCGGGGAAGCGGGTGATACTTATGGACCGGAAGAGTATTAAGATCCGGGATCACACCAGCGGTGAGGCGACTGGATTACATAATAAGATGATCGATAAAGGTGTATTTCGAGCTGGGTCTGTTAAAGAAGTAATGGGTAAGATCGGATAATCCCAACAGTTATATACAACTTAAATTAATGAAGTGGGTAGTGTCCCTGTGTGGGATACGATATAAAGTATGAATAGAGGTGCAAAGTATATGGGAATAGGATTCGGCGTCGCCCCCCCTGTAAAGGAAGGGGAAAAGTATGACGTCACGATAGAAGATATAGGCAAGGAAGGCGACGGTGTCGCCAAGATAAACAACTTCGTCGTTTTCATACCGAACACCAAAGTTGGTGACGACGTAGAGATCAAAGTGACCAAGGTCCTAAGGACTTTGGCGTTCGGAGAAGTGGTGGACGAATCTGCCGCGGCTGAAGAAGATATCGAGGAAGAAGAGATAGAGGAGGAGGAAGAAGAGGATATAGAAGCTATCGAATTGGATTAGACAATGATTGCAGGATACCGTTTATAAAACCCTTTCCAAACCTTTTTATCTTATCATCCACTGCATATCGTACATGGATAAGACCTTTCTATGCGTTTTCGGACATGCTGCCATCGACGTGATTCTTCAAATAAGTAAATTACCGAACGCCAACATGTCCGTACCCGTGGAGGACAGGAAGGTTAGATATGGTGGGACAGGGGCGAACATCGCTAAAGCGGCTTCCGATATGGGTGTCGCCTCCAAACTGATCTCATTCGTCGGTGATGATTTTCCGGAAGACTATGAACAAAGGCTCCGTATGAGCGGGGTTGACCTATCATCTCTATTCAAGGTAGAGGGGCAGAGAACACCAACATGTTGGATAGCAACGGATACAAAGGAAAATCAGATGGCTTTCATAGACCAGGGTGCCATGGATGCCGCTGAAGAAAATGGTATATCGGAAAACATACTGAAGCACTGCGATATGGTACATATAGGGACCGGACGCCCGGGATATTACGATAAAGTCATCACTAAGGCGAATGAGCTCAATATACCCGTTGGATTTGACCCTGCACAAGAACTGAAGTATGTGTATGAACCGGAAACATTCATTAGATTTCTAAAGAGATGCAGTATGTTCTTCTGCAACCAAAGTGAATTTGAAGTTGCCTTAAAGTACGTGGGGGGAAGCTCTTCTGACGATTTGCTGGAACACGTGGACACCGTCATAAAGACCACAGGAAAGAGGGGTAGTGTCTTGTACACACTTGACGCCATCACACAGATACCATCGTTTGAACCCTCAATGATTGTCGATCCCACCGGTGCGGGAGATGCGTACCGTGCAGGATTTTACGGAGGATTGAGAAGGGGATGGGGCCTGGAAAAATGCTGTCTCGCAGGTTCTTCACGTGCAAGTTTTACTCTCGAATATTACGGCCCTCAAGAAGGCTTTGTTTCGTGGGAAGAGGTGGTGAGAAGAATGAAAGAAGATGAGGGCAACTAATTAATATGTATGATGACATATCATGTTAAAAAGTAGGTGCAAGAAGTGATAGGAAAAGAAGACCTCATATCGACCCTGGAAAAGATGAGCCGCGAGCGGTTTCATCGAATATGTTTGGAACTGCTTGAGAATATGGGATTCGAAGTGTCCTCGGTTAGAAGTATAGGTGGAGATTTTGAGGCCGAAGCCGTGCGGGGCAGAACGGATGAAAGAGTGGTAGATTATGTTGTTCGGATTACAAGGTCGGGAGGGCGCCCTACAAAGGAGATCAACGCTTTGAAAAAAGTTCTGGGCCCGGAGGTTATTGGGATCTACATAACCACTTCGCTCGTGGATGAGGAGCTTAAACGAGACGACGATGTAGATGTCGTGGGACCCGATGAGATGTACGAATTGATGGAAAAATATGATGTTCTTGCAGAATTCGATGAACATTCAAAGGAAGAGCGGGCACTGCCCAGCGCATCCGAATTGAACAGATTGATCGAGTGGGGTGACGATTTCCGAAATAAACACAATTACCATAAGGCCATCGAGTACTATGATAAAGCGATAAATCTTAAACCCGAGTCGTTAAAACCACAGGTAAAGAAAGCAGAGGTACTTCTCGAATACGGTGAGCCCCAAAAGGCGTCCGAAGTTATACTCAACGCGGTAAGGATGGGAAAGGAATCCTCGGATGCCTGGACCACCTTAGGTAAGATATTCCACGTTCTTGAAAAATACGACGATGAGATAGAGGCATACGAGAGGGCCCTGGACATTAACGAAGATAACACTGAAGCCTGGAATCTAAAGGGAGCGGCCCTTTATGAAGGTGGGCTCTATGACGAAGCGGACCTGTGTTTCGACAGGGTTCTCGAAGTAGAACCCAAAGATTACCGCGCATGGAACAACAAGGGACTATGCTTGATGAAAAAGGGAGACCTCGATAACGCACAGAATGCAATCAACAACGCTCTTACCATAAAACCGGATCATATAGATTCCCTTATCAACAAAGCATTGGTGCTAGAAAAACAGAATAAGATACAGAAAGCACTACAGGTGATAGACGTTTTGATCTCCTTGAGACCGGACGAGGCCAAATTCCATTACATAAAGGGGGCATATCTGAAAGCCTGTAATGATATGGACGAGGCCCACCGGTCCGTAAAAAAGGCCCTAAGATTGGAACCCGGGTTTTCAAAGGCCGTCGAACTTAAGATACAGTTGGAAAATATTTTTGAAAAGATGAGGATGGAATACGGAAAAGAAGGATCCGGACCCAAGACTGAGGTCGGCAGAGATGAATTGGAGGAAGACAAAGAATATCTTATACGAAAAATATCTGAGATAGAACGAGATATCGAAGATCTAAAGGCCTTGAAGGGAAGATTCGAAGAGGGACCCGGAGTGGAAAGAAGCATATCGACGACCGAACCAAAAAGTAAGGATAAAGAGATACGGATATTGAAGGATGAAAAAGAAGGGTTGATCAAAGACCTGAAGAAACGTGAAGCCGAGCTGAACGAACTGAAAGGTATGAAAGATGATTTGGAAGTAGAATTGAAAAGATTGAGGGCTGATGAACCGGATACCAAAGATTACTCTGAAGAGATAAAAGAGAGAGAAAGGGATTTGGACCTCCTTCGCGAAGAAAAGGCTAAATTGGTAGAAAAGCTGAATGAGAGCTCCTCAAATATAGCTCAATTAAAAGAAAAAATAGATGGTTTAGAGAGGGGCGTATCCCTTGGAAATGAAGAAGAAGCAAAAAGGATTTTATCGGAGATCGAAGAGAAAGAAGAACTTATAAACGATCTATTAAAAGAAAAGGAAGCTTTATTTGGTGAATTGGAGGGGCAAGAGGCCGTTGTTGATAAGTTAAGAGTGGAAAGAGATAAACTCCGGCAAGAAGTTGATAAGCACCGTCAAGAAAGGGAAGCGGAAGAGTTGCAGCGTAGAGAAACCCATGATAGATTGAGAAAGATGAGAGGAGATGAAGCAAAGGAAAACATTAGAATGATTTCAAGGGTGGCGGGGTTGCTACTAAAGATGGGAGATCACGAAAAGGTATTGGACATCGTATCGGATATAGGAGGCGACCGACTCCGGAATATAAGGGGATGTGCTTTTTACGAGAAAGGGGATATCGGGAATGCTGGAAATTACTTCAAAAAATCTAACCATCCTCTCAGCAAGTTAAACCAGGAAAAGGTATTTTTCGACTTAAAACAACATCACAAAAACCTGGAAGTACTAGAAGAAATAGAAGATGAATTTGGGCATTTATGTGTTTACTGGGAAAGAAGGGGAGAAAGTTCGAGACGTTTGAAGAATTATAGTAAGGCTTTGAACGCCTATGAACATGCAGAAGAGATAAGCGGACAACAGATTGTGGATTTTATATTGGCTAAGATAAGATGTAGAGCCGATATAGAAGGGGTCAGAAAGGGTATCGACGAACTTAAAAAATTGATAAAAACACAAAAAACAGAATCGGTTTTGAATCTTTTAGGTGCCTACTGGTATCTGGAACGAGATTATGAATCTGCTGAGAAAATATTTAGAAAGGGGGTGAATAGTGTGGTAAATTTCAATAACATTGGATGTTCTTTGTATCAACTTGAAAAGTACGATGAAGCCATATCTAGTCTAGAGGTGGCTGGCGAATCGAAACCAGGTAACACAATATACCTGAATAACCTGGGATTCTGCCAGCTTACTCAAGACATGGTCGAAGAAGCTATGGATAATTTCTCAAAAGCGGTGGCGGAGGACGAAGATGATCCGGTTGGATGGTACAATATGGGAGTTGCCATGAAAAGGCTTGGTGAAAAGGGGTGGAAAGAGAAGATATCTAGATCTCTTAAAATTTCACCAGATTTTAAGGCCGCGAAGAGGATGCTTAAACAGTGATTAGATGCTAATGAGGTGCCTTTTCTACCGCCGGATATCTCGGCGAGATGTCCGTGTTTTTGCGATGTAATAGATTACTTTTGTGAACAGGACGGTACCCACTATGGGCATAGATATGAACCCTATTGTAGCCAGAAAGGTTACCCAGGGATGTATGAAGGAATATGGTATCGACAACACCACTATAAGAAACCATGATAGCATAATATCCCTTTTTGTGAAGATATTCTCAGTTCTTTTCCCGTAAATTTGCCCGGGAGATGTCATCCGATCGTCTTTTATCCGCGGGTAACACCATAATAAAGATATCAGTGCGACGTAGGAAAGTACGTACAATAAGATCCCCCATATGTTCGGATAGGGAAGAATCGTGTCCATTATGAACCACATGGGTATGTAAAGCCCTAATATCATATAAATTAACAATACTCCGAATCCTTTTTTACCCAGTTCGAATCCGCGGATGTCTATGGTACATGAATATTTTTGGGAGATGAGGTAGGCTGCCATGACTATAATTGATGAACCGATCACGGCGATGGCAACACGTATAGGATCGTAATTCAAACTTAGAGCCAGGAAGAGGGACCCCATCAATGTTAATAGGGTGAATATGATCTTGTTTTTTCTTGTCTTTCTCAACCAAGGGGTATGGGACGGGAATATTCCCGTTGTATTCTCTCCCCCTTTCACTATGAACACTTCATACACTAGGATCGGTATTATGAACGCGAAAATGGGATGCCAGAAGAATACGAGTGTAAGGTACTCCAATATAGCTATTCCTCCGGTACCCCCTATGGTACCGAATATGGGTCCTTCCGAATTCGGATACCCGAACCAAAGCACCCTTGTGATCAGTCCTTCGTACAGACCGAATAAAGCTCCGAAGAGGTAAAGATGACCGATAGTGGTCCTTTTTGTCTTTATCGCTATGTTAAGAAAGAAGAGGATATGTGACAGGTAGAGAGGAAAGGTTATGAGCCAGCCCCAAGCTTCCAAGAACCAAAGGGGTGATGAGCCGGAGTAAACCTCCGCGAAGAACATGCTCAGGCATCCCAGTAAAAATATGTTGATCGCCTTGGAAGACATCCGTCGATTATTTACCTTCTCCATTTACCTTTCCTGTACATTCGCGAACCAAGGTTCGAATCCCTTAATATCGTGATGGTCCTATGCGGCTGCCGGGATTCGAACCCGAGTAGCAAGCTTGGGAAGCTTGAGTCTTACCAGGCTAGACCACAGCCGCAGGGGGAGACCCCTTTATTTCATGTGGAAACACCTGAAAGAATATGTTACCGTTTAATATTGTATTCCTTTTCCTTCTCGATTACTTTCTCTTCGTAATCATCACCCAGAGAAAGTGCTAGAGTCTCTATTTCAGCGATATTCCTTCGAAACTTGCTTTTACTAGGTGATCCTATAAGTTCGTTGAATTTTTTGATCTTCCGATATCTATCAATATAATACCATCCGAAGACGAGGGTCGCAAATCCACCTAGCACTAAAAACCAATAATTCCATCCGCCCATTTTTGATGTGAAGTTCGTGACCGGTTCGGGCATATATTTAGATAATACGACATCTAACAACCCTATGATGAACAGGATCAGACCTCCGACTAAAGTTATCAAAGAGAGGATCACTTGATGTTTGTATAGATACCTTTCTAGTGACATGTTATCCCATAAGATATTCCTCATACATATATTTTTTTCGAATAAGACGTGTTTATGATTAGAACGTGTTAATGTTCGTGTAGATTGGAAAAGGCTCTCTGTACCACTTCACTTAGTGCCGGATGTATGTGCATTCCTTTGTATATAGGTATCATATTCTCCGCTGCAGTATACATTAAGTTGATTATTTCTTGTATCAATATCGATGCCTGAGGTCCTATAATGTGAACACCTAGTATACGATAAGTACCCTTTTCAACTATAACTTTAACGAAACAATCTTCAACTTCCATCGCATCACCTTTAGCAGTATCTTCGTATTTTTGGTGTCCGATTAGAACGTCTGTCCGTTCTTTTGCCTCTTTCTCTTTCATACCCACTGAGGCCACCTCGGGATAAGTGAATATTGCATGGGGAACTGCATGGTAATCAACCTTGATCTTCTTGTTATTTCCAAATGCATTTCTATATACAACTTCTGCTTCATGATTAGCTACATGTTTGAACATATGTTTACCAATAGCATCACCCAGAGCCCATATATTTGATTTACTGGTCTCCATGTAATCGTTAACCTTGATCCAACCATTTTTATCCACGTCAACACCTGTGTTTTCGGGTCTTAATATATCTGAGTTGGATTCGCGACCTGTAGCTACTAATATATCATCTGCAAATATACGTATTATTTCACCATCATACTTTTTTGCACTCACCATTTTTTTACCTTTTTTTTCTACTGTGGATATCACTTCATATCCTGTATGGATCTTAATATTTTTAGATAATTTATGTTTTAATAACAAGGATATCTTAGGTTCTTCACCCGGAACGAATTGGGGATTTCTACCCACGATCGTTACATCAGCTCCCATCTTAGAAAGAAAGAATCCGTATTCTGCGGCTATGTAACCACCACCGATCACAACGATCTTTTTAGGTAATTCTTTCAATTGTAGAAAGGACTCACTAGTCAAGTAATGAGTTTTTTCAAGTCCTTTGATAGGTGGTATCAAAGATCGTGATCCTGAACACAGAATGATTTTTTTACCGTGTATAACTTCATCTTTTATTTTCATAGTATATTCATCTACAAAAGTGCCGACATACGGATAAAAATCGATGTGCTTATTATTATATAGGCCCTTTTCAATATCGTGTATATCTTTTCCTATTTTTTTTCTCATCCTATCCATTATATATGAAAAATCTATCCCTTTTATTTGTACATCTATACCAAACTTCTTCGCTTCTTCTATCTTGGAGATTTGTTCAGCAGGGTATAATATGAGTTTAGAAGGTATACAGCCTCTTGTCAAACATATACCTCCCGGTGGATCTTTTTCGATCACTGCTACTTTAGGAGGAGGTCCTTCATCGGTGAAAAGAGCGGATACAATACTCATCACTGAGCCTGTTCCTACAGCGATAACATCATATTCTTTCATGAAATAGTTATGAATATAATATTAATAAATGTTGTTGGTATTTATCGGTGGAAATCTTTTATACTTAGTATCGATAACCATTAACATGAATAAAACACCCTTATACGACGATTACGTAGAGTCAGGCGCAAAAATGGTAAACTTCGGTGGTTGGGAGATGCCTTTGGTGTTCTCCTCTATCACCAAAGAACATTCTGCAGTACGCAATAATGTAGGAATTTTCGATGTGTCCCATATGGGCGAAATATATTTGAAAGGTGAAAGAGCCATCGAATTTATCAGTGAACACTGTACTATGAATATCACCAAGTCGAAGATCAATCAATTAAAGTATGCACATATGCTTAACGAAGAAGGAGGTATATTAGACGATATGATAGTCACAAGATTATCAGAAGAATCGTGTTATATCGTACCAAATGCCGGGCGTACTCCTATAATATATAAATGGTTGGTGGAACACGACGGTGAAAAGTATATGCAGGATCTTACAGGAGAAACGGTCATGATAGCGGTTCAAGGTCCGGATGCTGTAAAATTGATGGATAAACTCTCTGATGAAGATGTATCGGACATAAAATTTTTCAACGCACGTACGGTTGAATTAAATAAGGAAGTTATGAAAGTATTCGATAGTGAATGGTCATTGGGAGATGCACCTCTCGTACAGCGTAGCGGATATACTGGTGAAGATGGTTTTGAGGTAGTCCTTACAGCAGAATCAGGAAAAGTATTTTGGGAACAACTATTATCTGTTGAAGATCCGCCGTTAATATGTGGATTAGGTGCGCGAGATACTTTACGATTGGAATTTGGTTTTCTATTATCAGGGCAAGATTTTAACGAAACCAGAACTACGGTTGAGACCGGATGGACAAAGATGTGTGTAGAGTGGAAGCATGATTTTGTCGGTAAAGATAAATTAAAGGAAATGAAGGAAAAAAACCATCAACTCTTAAAAGGTATTTTAATGGTCGACAAAGGAATACCCCGAAACGGTTACGATATATTTGATGGTGACCAGAAGGTAGGTCAAGTAACCAGCGGCACAAGATCGATATCATTAAAAAAAGGTATAGCGCTAGGTTACCTTGATCCGGGTTACCATGATGAAGGAACCGAAGTACAAGTAGATATACGTGGAAAGAAAAGAAAGGCAAAAATAAAGAACCCCCCCTTCCTTTGAGTTCCACAAGAAATAAAGGGGTCCCCCCTTGGGAACATAGGTGTTTAAGATGGAAAAAATGAAAGGCATAGAAGAATTCAAAGAACTATTAATGGCACCCGGTGTATCTGGTTATGAAGACGATATCAGAAATAAGATAGAAGAAAAGATCTCCGAATTCGGTAAGACTCGAACGGACAACATAGGTAATCTTCATCTGGATATACCGGGAAAAGGTCCGCATGCGGCCATTGTCGCGCATATGGACGAAATCGGTATGGTGGTATCCAATATTGAAGATAACGGCTACCTCAGAGTAATGAAGATAGGCGGTGTGAAAGATTCTTTACTATTAGGTCGTCAGGTGACCATACATACCCGCGCCGGACCGGTGAATGGGGTTATAGGGCATAAAGCACCTCATCTTACCACCGATGATGACAAAAAAGACGAGATCGTTTCTTGGACGAACACATATGTGGATGTGGGTGCTAGTTCGTACGACGAAGTCAAAGAGTTGGGTATAGATGTCCCGGATCAGATCACCTTTCGACCTACCATGAGAAGGTTGAAAGGAGAGATGATAACAGGGCGTCCTTTCGATAACCGTATAGGCTGTTATGGTTTGATCGAAGCCCTCAAGATGTTGTCAAAAGAAGAATACGACTTGAAATTATCCTTTGTATGGAGCGTACAAGAGGAGATCGGACTCAGAGGCGCACGGGTAGTGGCAAACACATTAAAACCCGATTACGTGATCGCCCTTGATACCTACACATCTTCAGATTCTCCCGGTCTGAAATCTTTTTACAAACCAATAAAATTAGGCCAGGGGCCGGTTCTCAGAATGGTGGATGTCAGGGTGATCTCTTCGCCACGATTTATCAAGCATTTTAAAGAATCAGCAGAGGAGGATAACATACCCTATCAGTACGGAGTTACCGGCGGAACTACGGATGGTATGGCCCTCCAGGAGTCGGGTAGTCTAACGATGTCCATAGGCGTACCAGTACGCTATTCTCATTCTACTGTTGAAGTGGCACACTGGAGTGACGTACAGAACCTGCCGCGACTGCTGGCTGCAGGTGTAAGAAGACTTCCTTTGTGACCGTTCAAAACTCAGTGGTACCGGTAAAGTTAAAGTTCGATATCTTCAACGCCGGGCACAGCACGAATATCGGGAAATAGTCAAAGGAGAACAGTTTCTGCTCTTTGCCAATATTTTCTATATTAGAAAATGCGTCCAGAAGGCTCTGGGTAAATCTCATGTTTTTCAGTGGTTTGCCGACCTCACCATCTTCTATCAACCACGTCCCGTCTCTAGTCAACCCGGTGAGAATACTCTTTACGGGATGTACCACTCCACAGTAGTTGAATCTCGTTACAAGTATACCTTTATCTGTGTTCTCCACCATCTCTTGAGTGGACATACCACCGTTATCCATCACGAGGTTCATTGTCATGGGACTAGAGGGATTTGGCATGGGGAGCGCGTGCCCGGTGGATTTTTTACCCTCTTCTCTTCCTGCAGTGTATGAATCGTACACTACATTTTTTGCCACTCCCTGTTTTATTATGCCTACCCGCTGTTTGGGTACGCCTTCAAAGTCGAAGGAAGTCCCTACCATCTCATCATGGTTTACATCATCCCGGACATTTACGTTTTCATGCATGACCTGTTTACCGAACTTGCCGTTAAGAAAACTCCGCTCTTCCTGAACCGCTTTGGAACTAAAACCCATGAAGCTCATGTACATCAATAGATTTTTTACCGCTAACGGTTCTAATATAACGGTGTATTCTCCCGGCTGTACGGAGCTCGTCTTTATGTTGTTCAGCCCTTTTTCGATGGCTATTTTTGCTACCGCAACAGGATCTATCTTGTTAACATCCGATGAACACATCTCCCCCCAACCAAAGCCCCGGTTGTTATCCCAGTCGGCGATAGCAGTTACGGTAATATTTGCCTTTGTCATCTTCTCCATCCTTCGTATACCGTTTGTGTTGGCTACGTAAAGTCCCTGTTCACTGGTCAGGAAGGACCCGTACGCACGATCGACCCCCATACTTGAAGCGTGATCTATGATCTTCTTCACTGCGGCGGCACGTTCTCCCGCAGAAAAGTCTGCAGTTGAAGTGACATAGTTTGAAGCTCTCTGACCTTTACATTCCATCATCTCAGGCAATCCTTTGAAGTGTGGATCTTCTCGTTGATGTTTGGCTATGATCTCTGCTTTTTTCAATGTCTTAAGTCCTCTCTCTTCTAAGAGTGAATTCGTGCTGGCGGAACCGATTTTCTTACCAAAGATCGCTCGTATTGAAAGACCGTTATCCATCTGGCCGATGTTCTGGTGTATCTGTGAATTTGCATACCTCGTAAGCCGTTCGTTTTCACTTGTTATCACTATCTCCAATTCATCGGCATCTGTTTTTTCAAACAACTTATCCGCGAGTTTATCTAATTCTTCCTGCGTTACCATTTTCCCACCCCCACACGGATATCTTTGAATCGACTCGGTGCACAACCATGTCCTACCCTCATCGTCTGTCCCGGTTCACCTTTACCGCAGTTAGGGACGCCGTGAAGCTTCCATTCGTCATCACCGGCTATAGCGTTACACTTGTTCCAGAACTCGTATGTGATACCGGTGTACGTTGGGTTTTTCAACAGTCCCGTTATCTCCCCGTCTTCCACGAGATACCCCGCTTCCGTACCGAACTGGAAGTTGAGTCTTTTATCGTCTATACTCCAACTTTTGATGGTGTCCATGATGATCCCTTTTTTTGTCTCCTCTATGATCTCGGCACGATTCCACTCACCGGGTTCGAGATTTATGTTGGTCATTCTTACAAGAGGAATGTTCTGCCACCCATCGGCCCTCATGTTTCCACTTACAGGCACACCTATTATGGCCGCATCCTCTCTGGACGATTGATATCCTACGAACACCCCTTCACGCACGAGGTCCGTTTTTCTTGCCTTCACTCCTTCGTCGTCGTACCCGAAAGTACCCAGTCCGTAGGGTGTTGTTGCATCGCTTACGATACTCACATCCTTGGACCCGTATTTAAGTGAATTTAGTTTATCTGTTGTTAAAAAGCTTGTCCCCGCATAACTCGCTTCCGTACCTCGTACCCGGTCTAACTCTGTTGGATGTCCGCAGCTTTCGTGTATCTGTAATGCAAGTTGAGACGTCTCTAGGATTATATCCATCTCCCCTGACAGACATTGTGGTGCGTCCAACAGTTGGACGGCTTCTTTACCTACCTTTTCCGCATTTTCCACAAGTTCCAATGATTCGAAAAATTCATATCCTTCAGAATGAAAATCACCGCCGAAGGAATTGGGATAGCTCCGGGTCTGTACGTCACTACCGTCCGTAGCAGTAGCACTGATGCCCCCACCGCATTGGATTATATCTTGTTTTATTCTCGTCCCATCCGTACTTCCGAACAATTTATCGAAATTCCAAGCTCTAAAATCCGCGATGGACACCTTGATCTTCTCATCCGTTCTAACCCGAGATTCCGCCTCTATCAACACATCTAGTTTTTCTTCAAGTTCCACGTCGAAAGGATTTTTTTGGTATTGACTAGTATATTCATCATCGTAAATCTCTATATCTTCCAATTGGATGGTATCTGATGCGACGGAAGATGCTTTTGCTATCCTTACAGCTCTTTCTATGGTCTTCACCACACCTTCTTTTGTTAAAAGGGAAGAGGAAGCAAATCCCCAACCACCATCTACTACACGTATTCCATATCCGCGACTCTGCCGATGTTTTATACTTTCAACAGCACCATTCTTAACATAGATGGATTCAATGGATATATCAGAAAAACGTATGTCACCATATCTTATGTCATATCTATCGAGTTCATTTAGCCCGTATTCTAGTAGGTCTTGCATACTTGCACCGCAATGCATATGTTAGGGGTTTTATTTATACATTTCCTCAAAGGCCGGATTCATCCGTTATCCTTCTTATATTTATTTAAAAGTTTTTTTATAGCCAGTGCGGAGTATTCGTCATCGTTTTCCTGATACCAGTACATAAGCAGTTTACCAAATCTAACGGCTTCTTCGTCGGTGATCCCTCCATATATCTCAAGAGCGAGTCCGTTCTTTTGATCCAGTGAAAATTTGTCTATCCCACTCTCTCTAAGGATATCCTCCTTACTCTCATAGGGCATATCTCCCAGCTCCGATGCGTATGCCAAAAGTGCGTCTATCAGTTCCTTGCTGTTGGAAACGGTCTTTGAATGTATGATATCTTCTATGTCTTGAATACGTAACTGTAGATTGGGTGCTACTTGCTCCGCGAGTTTTTTAAAACAATCTTCTACGTTATTACCGACCTTTGCGGATGTGAAGAAAATATCACAAAAAAGATCCGGATAATCACCCAACATCTCAAGGGTTATCTCCTTTTCCACAAGGTCGTCTTTATTGATCGCTAGGATTATGGGGTTGGACTTGTCAGCTAATTCCCAGTATCTCGGTAACCAATCGTCAACAAGGCTGTCCAAAGTTTCTTTCCTGGTAACGTCAACGACGGCGATTGCCCCGGTTGACCCCATGAAAGCACCTTTCTGTACAGCACGGTAGGCCTTTTCTCCCATTATATCGTTGATTATCAGTTTTACATTTGCCCCGGTGATACCGACCTCCTTTGTATATACATTTGTGCCGATGGTCTTTAGATACTCATCACCGAAAACCGATTTAACGAACCGAAGAATCAGTGAAGTTTTACCAACGGCAGTGTCACCTAGGAGGTTTACTTTCTTTTTTGTGTCTATTATTGCGTTAGAGAATACCATGTTTATCCCGTTCTATTGTATGATAATTTCATCTTGTATTAAATCTTAATGTATATCTAACCGATTTTATCCTTCATCTTCGTTATCCCATGGACGGTAAGCTTCCAGTTTCATCCCCGTATGCAGTATATTTTCCATATCATCTTCCGAGTAGGCGTTCACCTCTCCACATTTACTACAGATAACACCGACACCGAAAGACACTTTGTTACCACACGAGGAGCATTTGATTTTTCGAGGGAGTAGAATGGCGTTGAGAAGCTGTAGTTCGATCTTTGCAAGTCGGCTGCCGAGGAGTCCAACTTGCGTTGCGAGATCTTCTATCACGTCTTCGTGTTCTATCTTTGCGCATCCGCTGCTGATAGTATCACCGTACTCTTGAAACAACGTACTCGCCTCTTCACTAGTGCAGATTCCCTTCCTAACCAGGTCTATTGGTAACTTCCCTTCATCGAACATATTGAACGCTTTAGATTGGATCTCGATAACCTTCTCTCTATCTTCCCCTTCCATAGTATATTTACCTCAGATATTGGTATCTTCCTTGTACTTATCTATCAATCCTAAAACGACCTTGTATGCGTATTCTTCCCGATTCTCCCTGTACCATTCAGATAACTCTATCGCAAAGTCGAATGCCTTTATCTCACTTATCTCTTCTATCATCTCGTCCATGTCAAATTTTTGTATGCCGGCCTTTTCCAATATATCCTCTCTTGTATCATAAGGCATATCGCCCAACTCCGAGGCGAAGGCCAGAAGGGCATCCACGAGTTTTTGAGTTGTGTCGATGGTACGTGTAGATACGATATCTTCTATGTCTTCAATGGCTAGTTGTAGGTTGGACGCGACCCGTGATGCAAGTATATTAAACAAAGTATCTACGTTCTTGCCGGTTTTTGCGGAGGTAAATATGCTCATCTCGAAGAGATCGGAAAACTCTTCCAAATCTTCGGGTGTTATATTTTTATCTTCAATGTCGAACTTATTTACTGCAAGTATGATAGGGTTTTCTTCACTAGCGATCTCTCTGTAATGGGGCAGCCATTTGTTCACGAGAACGTCTAAAGTATCCGGTCGGGTAATGTCTATGACCGCGATAGCCCCGGTAGAGCCGATAAAAGCACCCTTCTGTACGGATTCGTAGGCCTCCTCGCCCATTATATCGTTGATAATCAGTTTAACCACGCCGTTCTCCATGGTCACCGTCTTCTTGTATACGTTGGTCCCGATGGTCTTCAGATACTCATCACCGAAAACACGTTTTACGAACCGTAGTATCAAAGAGGTTTTTCCGACACCTTGAGTGCCGATGAGGTTGACTTTTTTCTTCCTCACCTGATCTTTACTCTCTCCTCTATCTTCGCTGATTTCATTATCCATTATTTCATTATCCATTAAGTGTAATACTAGATATCCGCATAATAATCTTTTGGTTTCCAAAGTCTTTTTGTGAAATAAAAAAAATGTTATCACTTCCGGATCGATGTGTAGATAGTGCACAGTCTGGAAGTCACCCGGCTCAGGCTCCACTGTCCAATGAGTAGCAGTAGGAAGCCTATGGGAAGCCCACGGGACGCCTGGCTCGACATCATAGTTGTCCGTCGTACGCAAGTTCCACTTCTCGCCGTTGACGTAAATCGATAAGTACTTCGAATCACTAGCCGATATCACGCCCAGCCGGTTACCGCATTCGTCGTGCTCAAGCGTGCATATGGTCATACCACAATATAAAAATTCTGAAATAATACTTGTATGTTTGCACAAACGTGCAAGTTTTCGATGGAAGATGGTCTGATAGGCGTTTTAGTTTATGTATATCATGGGTGCGATAGTAGAATCTGTCCAGGAAACAGAGGCCGGAATGCGAACGATACCAATCAGGCGGTAAAGATGACAGTTTAGACAGAACAGATTTTCAAAGGGGCAGCTCTTCCATCTCCCTTTCGAGCAAACTCATTTCTTTCTTATCGAAGGCACCGGGCTTTACCGGTAAAAGGAAAATGCAGCGACTTTCCGAAACACAGTCAACTATATGTCTGATAAACTGTATGGTTGCATCGAATCCGGAGGTGCTCACCAGGTATTCCAAACCGTCCAAAAGAATTATATTTTCTCCTTCCAATATCTCTTCTAAACGCCATGTTATACTTTCAAGGTTTGGAGAAACGGTCTTATGGGCTGTACTTTCTTTGGCAGTAAGCCAGTAAACCCTACCCTCTTGCACGTCGATGCTCCTTTTAATCCGTTTAGGGTTCATTCGTGAGAATATGTATATACTTCTTTCATCGTTCTCCGAAAACCCTTCCAGGAATTTAAGAGACTTTTTTTGTTTTTCATCTTTAATGAGGTAACTGTGACCGGGTTTTGAAGGTAGATCTGTTTCAGAAGCTTTCTCCCTGCTCAAATGTGTCTGCAACATCTCCTTTACGGATTCAATGGTTACCTCCTGGTCCAGGAGAGAAGAGAAGGCCAGGATACGGTTAAACCCTCCTTCTATCTCACGGATGTTGTTCTTTAAGGTTCTAGCTATGTATTCTTTGATATCACTATCAAGGGTCATATCATGTTCCTTGAGGATCTTATCCACCACGGCCAACCGGGTTTCGAATGTCGGTTTGCCTATGTCCACTACTAAACCGGATTTAAAACGTGAAACCAACCTATCCTCCAGTGATGGAATATTTTCAGGTGGCCTATCGCAGGTGAGGACGATTTGCCCTCCTCTTTCTTTAATATCGTTGAATACGTAGAACAACTCTTCCTGTACTTCATCCCGTTGGGCCAGGAATTGTACGTCGTCCATAAGGAGAATGTGTATTTTTGAATATCTGTTTCTGAGTTCTTCGGGTCGGTCCTTATTAATACATGCAGTCAGCTGTGATGCGAAGTTAGCGGTGGTATTGTACTCCACTCTGAGTACGGGATGATTCTTATTGACGTAATAACCTATCGCCTTTAAAAGATGCGTTTTGCCTAGACCCGCTGGGCTGGTTATAAAAAGCGGGTTGAACTTATCTCCCGGTCTCCGAGAAACCTCCCTGGCAGCGGCGAAGGCAAATTTATTATTCGGTCCAACCACAAAATTGTTGTAAGTGAATTTTTCCGAAAAAACGCCTACCTCTACTCCTTTTTCTCCTCTCGAACCCCGTAATGCCATCTCATATACTTTTGCCTCCCTCTCCTCCCTCTCCGCAGCCTTCAACTTTTCTTCGATCTCCTTCTTGGCCTTAAAATCGTCGCCCCTTTCTTTAACTAACTCTTCTACTAGCTCCTCTTCGATGATCTCTTTGAGTTCGTCTTCCTGTATCTTGGCGTATATCCCTCCGTATCCATCTTTTATGGTGGGAAGTCTTCCCGGTGCCTTCGAGATCAATTCATCTATGTCTATTTTCGTATGTACCTCTATATGAAGATCGGGGAGATTATCCAGAGCTTGTATCTTCTGAAGAGCTTCCAACCCGATTATTTTTTTACTCATCGTCGTAAGTAACACGGCGTTCTGGGGCATACCGTCTTTGAGAACAATATGTCCTTCCAATTGTTCCTTGATCATCACCTTAATATATCCATTGAACTTATATTTTTTGAGCTTCAATAGCAGTGGCTGTAGTTCACCGTCGCCTTTTTTTTCTTGTATCTTAAGTCCTTCGGGGAAAATTTCCGCAGTCAAGTGATTGCATGATGTTGAACAGGTATTAAATATGTTTTCTTTATTCACCGACATCTTTTGCTTTTGTCGGTCTCGCAACATTCAAAGTTTGAGATACCATATCAGCATGGTTTCGTGGGTAACCCCGTCCTTAACGTAGGCCTGTACATCTATTTCACCTAATATGCAGCCCATCTTGACGTAGAACTTACAGGCGGTAACATTGATGTTCTGGGTTTCGACCTTCATCCATTTGCATCCCTTCTTTCGCGACCATTCCCTACATGCATCGAAAAGCTCCGTCCCGACCCCTTCCCCTCGGTGATCAGGATGTACTCGGATATCCCAAAGAACTGTAAGGTCGTCCCTACCGGCTAGCATGTTAACCCCAGCGGTATCATAGGCGAGTGTTGCGCCCCCCACTGGTTTTTCACCTTGGAAGGCCATGAAGAAACCCCAGTTGGACACGTCAAAATCATCGGGCCAACTTGTAGGGGCTTTCCCAGTAGCATCATAATCCTTCGTAAACGGATCTTCATTTTTCATCTCATTTAACAGTATACCTCCGAGCCCGTTCTCCAACGGTTCAACTTCGTAGAAGGAGTTAACCAAGAACGAGATGGGTATTTTACTGTAGATGCGGAGATCTTCCGGGGATATGGGACGGATATTCATGTATACGTTAATGGCGATACATCTTATGTATATTGCGGAGGCGGAGTGTAATCTGCGAATTATTTCGTATTTTATCGACGTTTTCAAGCACCTCCATGTTCTCCAAGGGTGTGGTACCGACGGTACTACCTAACCCTATCGCACTTAACACCAGCAGGCATATCAAACATATTACCATTGTTTTTCTTTTATTCATATTTCTTCACCGTTCCAAATTTTTCCTTCTTTTCAACGTTGCTAGAGATATTATGATTACTAGAGCAACTATTAAAGTCGCTATAACTACGGATTGGTGAGCGATAGATGTCGCTGCATCGCTTCTATCACTACAATTATCGATCACTTCGTTATTCACACCTTCACCCTCGTCGCCCCTTTTCTTCGGTAAATATTCAGTGTAACTAACGTCTCTAACGTTACCTGAGAATGTATTGTTGTAAATATTGTTACCATGAGGACCCATATGTACCACATAAATTCCATTGAAGAATCCAGATATATTGTTCTCAAAAATTCTATTGAGTCTGGAATCAAACAGCCCTATACCGTTATATCCATAATAAGTAGGATGACTTAGGATGATATTGTTGGAGATTGTATTGCGGTGAGACATTAAGAGAAAGAATCCCGTCATATTCTCAGATGTCTTATTCTCAGATACCGTAATGATATTGTCAGTGATGGTGTTATTATCTGAATAAAATAAAGAATTGGCGGATGCTTTGTTGCTTGAGATGGTGTTGTCGGTAGAATTGTATAAATAGATATCCCTTGGACCCAATAACTCATTATCCACCAATCTACCGTTTTGAACATTAAATAGAGAAATACCAAAGTTTGGTCGATATGATCCATAAGGGGCTCCAGGGCTAACTCTATGACCGCCGCTCACATTGTGCAAATAGCAGTTTCTCACAACAAAGTGAACCGTAGTGTTACCGATGTATATCCCGTAACCATGTCCGCTACCGTCGATCTCGTAGCCCTCGATAATGTACGGATCCTCCTCACTACCGTCACCCGGCCACCCCTCGTCAGCAGCTTGGGAAGCAAAGTCTTCATCACCGTTAATGCGGATGGGAATGGGTTCTTGACGGATATCGTCATCTTGTAAGTATATCAGGATGACGACGCTGAGCAGCAGTATTATCACTACGGACACGGTCATCAATTTCTTGTTTTCACCTTTCATCTGTTTCACCTCTTTTTTAGTACAGATGTCATATTATACCATGATATTTAACGTTTTCTATAATATTATACTGCCTACTCCGGACAAGATAGTAGGATAACACCTCAGAAATATTTCCTCACTGCAGTGATGAACTGAGCCCACCGAAGAGTGAGATATTCAGGATGATTAACTTGAGTTTATAAGAAGAGGTTTTTAGAGACCTAGCCAGTAGGTTTTTTTCC
>CAZAMQ010000020.1:0-20821 GCA_964486225.1 uncultured Thermoplasmata archaeon
CCGGAGCTGGAGGCAGTTGGTTGGATAATGTTTACACTTCAGAGTTTACAGGTACGTGGATAGTGACCGGCGACTACGGAGGATTGACGGATACTGCTACTTTGATAGTCGAACCCGCTTCTGCACATTATATCAAGATATCACCGTCTGATTCGACCATCATCGTAGGAGATACACAGGCTTACAGTGCAACCGCTTATGACGAGTTCGGTAATGAGATCGGCGATGTAACAGCCGATACAAATTGGTCGATCGAGGCTGGTGCTGGAGGCAGTTGGCTGGATAACGTTTACACTTCAGAGTTTACAGGTACGTGGACAGTGACCGGCGAGTACTTAGGATTGACAGATACAGCTACTTTGATAGTCGATCCAGGAGATGCGAACTACATAGTTATCTCACCATCTGACGCGACCATAACTGCTGGCGAGTCACAAGCATACATTGCAACCGCTTATGACGAGTACGGTAACGAGATAGGAGATGTAACTGGCGATACAAATTGGTCGATCGAAGCTGGAGCTGGAGGCAGTTGGTTGGATAATGTTTACACTTCAGAGTTTACAGGTACGTGGACAGTGACAGGCGAATACTTAGGATTGACAGATACAGCTACTTTGATAGTCGATCCAGGAGATGCGAACTACATAGTTATCTCACCATCTGACGCGACCATAACTGCTGGCGAGTCACAGGCTTACAGTGCAACCGCTTATGACGAGTACGGTAACGAGATAGGAGATGTAACTGGCGATACAAATTGGTCGATAGAAGCTGGTGCTGGAGGCAGTTGGCTGGATAACGTTTACACTTCAGAGTTTACAGGTACATGGACAGTGACAGGCGAATACTTAGGATTGACAGATACAGCCACCTTGATAGTCGATCCAGGAGATGCGAACTACATAGTTATCTCCCCCTCGGATTCAACTATCACCGCCGGAGAATCACAAGCATACAGTGCAACCGCTTATGACGAGTACGGTAACGAGATAGGCGATGTAACTGGCGATACAACTTGGTCGATCGAAGCTGGTGCTGGAGGCAGTTGGTTGGATAATGTTTACACTTCAGAGTTTACAGGTACGTGGACAGTGACAGGCGAATACTTAGGATTGACAGATACAGCTACCTTGATAGTCGATCCAGGAGATGCGAACTACATAGTTATCTCACCATCTGACGCGACCATAACTGCTGGCGAGTCACAGGCTTACAGTGCAACCGCTTATGACGAGTTCGGTAATGAGATCGGCGATGTAACAGCCGATACAAATTGGTCGATCGAGGCTGGTGCTGGAGGCAGTTGGCTGGATAACGTTTACACTTCAGAGTTTACAGGTACGTGGACAGTGACAGGCGAATACTTAGGATTGACAGATACAGCTACCTTGATAGTCGATCCAGGAGATGCGAACTACATAGTTATCTCACCATCTGACGCGACCATAACTGCTGGCGAGTCACAAGCATACATTGCAACCGCTTATGACGAGTACGGTAACGAGATAGGAGATGTAACTGGCGATACAAATTGGTCGATAGAAGCTGGAGCTGGAGGCAGTTGGCTGGATAATGTTTACACTTCAGAGTTTACAGGTACGTGGACAGTGACCGGCGACTACGGAGGATTGACAGATACCTCAACCTTGACAGTCAATCCAGGAGATACGAACTACATAGTTATCTCACCATCCGATTCAATTATCATCGCCGGAGAATCACAAGCATACAGTGCAACCGCTTATGACGAGTACGGTAACGAGATAGGTGATGTTACCAGCGATACAACTTGGTCGATCGAAGCTGGTGCTGGAGGCAGTTGGCTGGATAACGTTTACACTTCAGAGTTTACAGGTACGTGGACAGTGACCGGCGACTACGGAGGATTGACGGATACTGCAACCTTGACAGTCGATCCAGGAGATGCGAACTACATAGTTATCTCCCCGTCCGATGCGACCGTCACTGCCGGAGAGACGGAGACCTATACTGCGATGTCTTATGACGAGTTCGGTAACGAGATAGGCGATGTAACTGGCGATACAACTTGGTCGATCGAAGCCGGAGCTGGAGGCAGTTGGTTGGATAATGTTTACACTTCAGAGTTTACAGGTACATGGACAGTGACCGGCGACTACGGAGGATTGACGGATACTGCAACCTTGACAGTCGAATCCGCTTCTGCACATTATATCAAGATATCACCGTCTGATTCGACCATCATCGTAGGAGATACACAAGCTTACACAGCAACCGCTTATGACCAATACGGTAACGAGATAGGAGATGTGACCGCTACTACAACTTGGAGTATCGATGCCGGTGCCGGTGGTAACTGGACGGATAACGTTTACACTTCAGAAAATGCAGGTACGTGGACGGTGACCGGTGACTACGGAGGATTAATAGATACTGCTACATTGAACGTAGAACCTGGAGATGTAGATTATATCGTGATCTCCCCGTCCGATGCGACCGTCACTGCCGGAGAGTCACAAGCTTATACAGCAACCGCTTATGACCAATACGGTAACGAGATAGGCGATGTGACCGCTACTACAACTTGGAGTATCGAAGCTGGTGCTGGAGGCAGTTGGTTGGACAACGTTTACACTTCAGAGTTTACAGGTACGTGGACAGTGACAGGCGAATATTTAGGATTGACAGATACTGCAACCTTGACAGTCGATCCGGGAGATACGAACTACATCGTGATCTCCCCGTCCGATGCGACAATCACTGCGGGAGAATCACAAGCTTACACCGCAACTGCTTATGATCAGTACGGTAACGAGATAGGAGATGCGACCGCTACTACAACTTGGAGTATCGATCCAGGAGCAGGTGGTAGCTGGTTGGATAACGTTTACACTTCAGAGTTTGCAGGTACATGGACGGTTACAGGCAATTACAGCGGTTTTACAGACACTGCAACCTTGACAGTCGATCCGGGAGATGTGGCCAAAATCGGCATATCGCCATCTGATTCGACAATCACAGCAGGAGAGTCACAAGCTTACACTGCGACTGCCTATGACGAGTTCGATAATGAGATAAGTGATGTTACTGATAATACAAGTTGGTCTATCCAAATAGAGGCTGGTGGTAGCTGGGAAGATAATGTATATACTTCTCAGTATTCAGGTACATGGACCGTTACAGGGTATTATAGCGGATTAACAGACACTGCTAATTTGACAGTTAGTCCGGGAGATGTGAATTATATCGGGATATCACCATCTACTTCAACTATAACTGCCGGAGAGACGGAGACCTATACTGCGATGTCTTATGACGAGTTCGGTAACGAGATAGGCGATGTAACTGGCGATACAACTTGGTCGATCGAAGCCGGAGCTGGAGGCAGTTGGTTGGATAATGTTTACATTTCAGAGTTTGTTGGTACGTGGACAGTGACCGGTGAATATTTAGGGTTAACAGATACTGCCACCTTGATAGTCGATCCAGGAGATGCGAACTACATAGTTATCTCACCCTCTGACGCGACCGTCACTGCCGGAGAGACGGAGACCTATACTGCGATGTCTTATGACGAGTTCGGTAACGAGATAGGCGATGTAACTGGCGATACAACTTGGTCGATTGATGTGGGAGCAGGCGGCAGCTGGTTGGATAACGTTTACACTTCAGAGTTTACAGGTACGTGGACGGTGACGGGCGACTACGGAGGATTGACAGATACTGCAACCTTGACAGTCGATCCAGGAGATGCGAATTATATCGTAATCTCCCCGTCCGATGCGACCGTCACTGCGGGAGAGACGGAGACCTATACTGCGATGGCTTATGACGAGTTCGGTAACGAGATAGGTGATGTGACCGCCGATACAACTTGGTCGATCGAAGCTGGTGCTGGAGGTAGCTGGTTGGATAATGTTTACACTTCAGAGTTTACAGGTACATGGACAGTGACGGGTGACTATAACGGAATGACAGATACTGCTACTTTGATAGTTGAATCCGCTTCTGCATATTATATCGTGCTCTCACCGGCCGAATCGACCATCATCGTAGGTGGTTCACAGGCTTATACAGCTACAGCGTACGACGAGTTCGGTAATGAGATAGGCGAAGTTACCGCTACAACAAATTGGAGTATCGAAGCTGGTGCAGGAGGCTATTGGACAGATAATGTTTACACTTCAGAAAACGCAGGTAACTGGACGGTGACCGGTGACTACGAAGGATTGACAGATACTGCTATTTTGAACGTCGAACCTGGAGATGTAGCTTATATCGTAATCTCCCCGTCCGATGCGATCGTCACTGCCGGAGAGTCAAAAGCTTACACTGCGATAGCATATGACGAGCACGATAATGAAATAGAAGATGTTACCGGCGATACAACTTGGTCGATCGATGCGGGAGCAGGCGGCAGTTGGTTGGATAACGTTTACACTTCAGAGTACGCCGGTACATGGACTGTTACAGGCACCTATGTAGGGCTATTGGATCATGCAAATCTTACTGTCGAACCCGGAGATGCAGCTTATATCATGCTCTCACCCTATGATGCGACTATAACTGCGGGGGATTCACAAGCTTACACCGCAACTGCCTATGATGAGTACGGTAACGAGATAGGCGATGTTACCGCTACTACAACTTGGAGTATCGAAGCTGGTGCTGGAGGCAGCTGGTTGGACAACGTTTACACTTCAGAGTTCGCAGGCACATGGACGGTTACTGGTGATTATCTCGGAATGGTAGATACGGCTACCTTGACCGTCGATGCGGCCGGAGCAGATCATATCGTCATATCACCATCAGATTCAAGTATAATTGCCGGTCAAACAGAGACATACACCGCAACCGCCTATGACCAATATGGTAACCTGATCGGAGACGTAACCGCTAGTACTGACTGGAGTATCGAAGCAGGAGCGGGCGGCAGCTGGATGGATAATGTTTACACTTCAGAGTTCGCAGGTACATGGACGGTAACTGGTGATTATCTCGGAATGGTAGATACGGCTACCTTGACCGTCGATGCGGCCGGAGCAGATCATATCGTCATATCACCATCTACTTCAACTATCACCGCCGGAGAGACAGAGACATACACCGCAACTGCTTATGATCAGTACGGTAACGAGATAGGAGATGTGACCGCTACTACAACTTGGAGTATCGATCCAGGAGCAGGTGGTAGCTGGTTGGACAACGTTTACACTTCAGAGTTCTCCGGTACTTGGACGGTTACAGGCAATTACAGCGGTTTAACAGATACTGCTACTTTGACAGTCGATCCAGGGGATGCAAACTACATCGTTATCTTACCATCCGATGCGACAATCACTGCGGGAGAATCACAAGCTTACGCAGCAACCGCATATGATGAATTCGGTAACGAGATAGGTGATGTTACCGCTACTACAACTTGGAGTATCGATGCCGGAGCCGGAGGCGGTTGGTTAGATAACGTTTACACTTCCGAGTTCGCAGGTACATGGACGGTTACAGGTGAATACGAAGGATTGACAGATACAGCTATTTTGACAGTCGATCCCGGAGATGCGAACTATATCGTGATCTCACCGGATGACGAGACCATCACTGCGGGAGAATCACTAACTTACACAGCAATCGCGTATGACGAGTACGGTAACGAGATAGGTGATGTTACAGCGGATACAGACTGGTCTGATAATGTGCCGGATTCGAGCTGGGTGGACAGTACTATAACTCCTTTAACTGCCGGTACTTGGACGGTTATCGGATCTTATAACAGTATGTCAGACCATACTTCATTACATGTTACACATGCTGGAATGGACCATATATTAATAACGCCAGCTGAAAGGACGATAACTGCTGGAAATAGTCAGGCTTACACAGCTAAGGTTTATGATGAATATGGTAACGAGATTGACGATGTTACTGCCGATACAACATGGGGTATTGATCCAGGTGCAGGAGGTGAATGGGTCGATAATGTTTACACTTCCGAGTTTATAGGTACATGGACCGTCACCGGCGACTATAACGGAATGACAGATACTGCTACTTTGATAGTCGAACCCGCTTCTGCACATTATATCGAGATTACCCCTGAAGAAGAGACACTCACCGCAGGGGAGTCGCAAGCTTATACCGCAACGGCTTATGATCAATACGGTAATGAAATCGGCGATGTTACCAGAGAGACAACTTGGTCGATAGAATCAGGAGCAGGAGGTAGCTGGTTGGACAACGTTTACACTTCAGAGTTTACAGGTACATGGACAGTGACCGGTGACTATAACGGGATGACAGATACTGCTACTTTGATAGTCGAATCCGCTTCTGCACATTATATCGTGCTCTCACCAGCCGAATCGACCATCATCGTAGGTGGTTCACAGGCTTATACAGCTACAGCCTACGACGAGTTCGGTAATGAGATAGGCGAAGTTACCGCTACAACAAATTGGAGTATCGAAGCTGGTGCAGGAGGCTATTGGACGGATAACATTTACACTTCCGAGAATGCAGGTAACTGGACGGTGACCGGTGACTACGAAGGACTGACAGATACTGCTATTTTGAACGTCGAACCTGGAGATGTAGTTTATATCGTGATCTCACCAGTCGATGCGACCGTCACTGCCGGAGAGTCACAAGCTTACACTGCGATAGCATATGACGAGCACGATAATGAAATAGAAGATGTAACTGCCGATACAACTTGGAGTATCGATACCGGAGCCGGCGGTAGCTGGCTAGATAACTTTTACACTTCCGAGTACGCCGGTACATGGACTGTTACAGGTACCTATATAGGGCTATCGGATCATGCAAATCTTACTGTCGAACCTGGAGATGTAGCTTATATCATGCTCTCACCCTCTGATGCGACTATAACTGCGGGAGATTCACAAGCTTACACCGCAACCACTCATGACGAATACGGTAACGAGGTAGGCGATGTGACCGGCGATACAACGTGGAGTATCGATGCAGGAGCAGGTGGTGGGTGGACGGATAATGTGTATACCTCGCAGTTCGCAGGTACGTGGACCGTTACAGGTGAATACGGAGCATTGATGGATACTGCAACATTGATAGTCGATCCGGGAGATGCGAACTACATCGTGATATCACCATCTGATGCGATCATAATTGCGGGAGAGTCACAGGCTTACAGTGCAACCGTTTATGACCAATACGGTAACGAGATCGGTGACGTAACCGCTACTACAACGTGGAGTATCGATGCAGGAGCAGGTGGTAGCTGGTTGGACAACGTTTACACTTCTGAGTTTGCAGGCACATGGACAGTTACCGGTGATTATAACGGATTGACAGATGCTGCTACCTTGACTGTTGATCCAGGAGATTTGGATTATATCGTCATATCACCATCTGATTCAACTATAATTGCCGGAGAATCACAAGCTTACACTGCGACTGCATATGACCAGTACGGTAACGAGGTCGGCGATGTTACCGCTACTACAACGTGGAGTATCGATTCCGGAGCTGGAGGCAGTTGGACTGATAACGTTTACACTTCTGAGTTCGCAGATACATGGACAGTTACCGGTGATTATAACGGATTGACAGATACTGCTACCTTGACAGTTGATCCAGGAGATTTGGATTATATCGTCATATCACCATCTGATTCAACTATAATCGCCGGACAAACACAAGCCTACATCTCCATCGCATACGACCAATTTGGCAACGAGATAGGAGATGTTACCGCCTCTACAACGTGGAGTATCGAAGCCGGAGCTGGAGGCAGTTGGGCTGATAACGTTTACACTTCCGAGTTCGCAGGTACATGGACGGTGACCGGGGACTACGGAGGATTTACAGATACCGCTGATTTGACCGTCGATCCAGGAGGCTTGGATTATATCGTCATATCACCATCTGATTCAACTATAATTGCCGGGCAAATAGAGACATATAGCGCAACCGCTTATGACCAATTTGGTAACGAGATCGGCGATGTTACCGCTACTACAACGTGGAGTATCGAAGCAGGAGCAGGAGGTAGCTGGTTGGATAACGTTTACACTTCAGAGTACGCAGGTGCGTGGACCGTCGTCGGCGATTATAACGGATTGACAGATACTGCAACCTTGACCGTCGATCCCGGCGATGCGAACTACATCGTGATCTCACCATCCGATGCGACCATAACTGCGGGAGAGTCACAGGCTTATAGTGCAACTGCATATGATGAGTTCGGTAACGAGATCGGAGACGTAACAGCTACTACAACGTGGAGTATCGATGTAGAAGCAGGAGGCAGCTGGCTGGATAACATTTACACTTCTGAGTTCGCTGGTACGTGGACTGTTACAGGCGATTATAACGGAATGATAGATACCGCTACTTTGAATGTAGATACTGGAGACACAGATCATATCATCATATCTCCATCTGATTCAACTATCACCGCCGGAGAGACGGAGACATACACCGCAACCGCATACGACCAGTACGGTAATGAGATCGGAGATGTAACAGCCGATACAACATGGTTGATCGACGCAGGTGCCGGAGGCAGCTGGCTGGATAACGTTTACACTTCAGAATTCGCCGATACGTGGACTGTCACCGGAGATTATAACGGGATGACAGATACTGCTACTTTGATAGTCGTGCCCTCTTCTGCACACTATATCGAGATATCACCGCCCGAATCTACCATCGTGGTCGGAGGAACAGAGACTTACACTGCAACTGCCTACGATGAGTTTGGTAATGAGATAGGTGATGTTACTGCAGATACATCGTGGTCGATCGACGCTGGTGCCGGTGGTAGCTGGGAAGATAACGTTTATACCTCTGAATTCGCCGGTACTTGGAATGTGACCGGTGATTATGGAGATTTGACAGATACTGCAACTCTTACCGTTCAATCAGGGGATGAAGCTTACATCTTGATATCACCGTTTGATTCCACGGTAAATGCAGGAGAATCACAAGCTTATACTGCTATAGTCTACGATGAGTTTGGTAATGAGATAGGCGATGTTACAGCGGATACAGACTGGTCTATTCAAGTTGGAGCTGGCGGTAGCTGGCTGGATAACGTATATACATCCGAGTTTACCGGTACATGGATTGTAACAGGTACATATCTGGGACTTTCGGATCATGCAAATCTTACAGTTGAAACAGGAGATGAAGATCATATCTTGATATCTCCTGATGAATCTAACATCACTGCAGGAGAGACGGAGACCTATACTGCGATGGCTTATGATGAGTTCGGTAACGAGATCGGCGATGTGACCGCAGATACAGTGTGGTCGATCGACGCTGGTGCCGGCGGTAGCTGGCTGGATAACGTTTACACTTCGCAGTTTGCAGGCACATGGACAGTTACAGGTGATTACAACGGGTTGATAGATACTGCTTTGTTGATAGTCGAACCGTCTTCAGTACACTATATAGAGATATCGCCGGATGAAGCGACTATCACTGCCGGACAATCGCAAGCGTACACCGCAACAACATTCGATGAGTTCGGTAACGAGATCGAGGATGTTACAGCGGATACATTGTGGTCGATCGACGCTGGTGCCGGCGGTAGCTGGCTGGATAACGTTTACACTTCACAGTTTGCCGGTATGTGGACTGTTACCGGTGACTACGGAGGATTGACAGATATTGCTACTTTGAATGTAGATCCTGGAGACACAGATAATATCGTCATATCTCCACCTGATTCAACTATCACCGCTGGAGACACAGAAACATACACCGCAACTGCTTACGATGAGTTCGGTAACGAGATCGAGGATGTTACCGCAGATACAGTGTGGTTGATCGAAGCTGGTGCCGGCGGTAGCTGGCTGGATAACGTTTACACTTCAGAGTTTGCCGGTACGTGGACTGTTACCGGTGACTACGGAGGATCGACAGATACTGCCACTTTGACGGTAGAACCGGCTGCAGCATATCATATCGTGATCTTACCGGACGAAGCGACGATCACCGCCGGAGAGACTCAGGCATACACCGCAACTGCTTACGACCAGTTCGGTAATGAGATCGGCGATGTTACTACCGATACGAGTTGGGCGATCCAAGGTGGTGCTGGGGGAAACTGGGTCGGTAACGTTTACACTTCCGAGTTTGCCGGTACGTGGACGGTGATAGGCGACTACGAAGGATTACAAGATACTGGTACATTGATAGTCGAAGCCGCTTCGGTAGATTATATAGTGATCTTACCGGACGATGCTACGATCACCGCCGGAGAGACTCAGGAATACAACGCCATAGCTTACGATGAGTTCGGTAATGAGATCGAGGATGTTACCGCAGATACAGTGTGGTCGATCGACGCTGGTGCCGGCGGTAGCTGGCTGGATAACATTTACACTTCACAGTTTGCTGGTACGTGGACTGTTACTGGTGACTATGGAGGATTGACAGATACTGCCACTTTGACAGTCGAACCGGCTGCAGCGGATTATATAGTGATCTTACCGGACGATGCGACCATCACAGCGGGAGATACAGAGACATACACCGCAACTGCATATGACCGGTTTGGTAATGAGATCGGTGATGTTACAGCTAGTACAATGTGGGAAATCGACGCAGGTGCCGGCGGTAGCTGGACACATAATGTTTACACATCTGAGTTCGCGGGCACGTGGACTGTTACCGGCGAGTATGGAGACTTGATAGATACCGCTACATTGACAGTCGAACCGGCTGCAGCGGATTATATAGTGATCTTACCGGACGATGCGACCATCACCGCGGGAGAGTCACAAGCTTACAATGCAACCGCATATGATCAATATGGTAACGAGATCGGAGATGTAACCGGTGAGATAGATTGGTCGATCGAAGCTGGAGCTGGAGGAAGTTGGACGGATAACGAATATACTTCAGAGTTTGCAGGTACATGGACGGTGACAGGTGACTACAGGGGTTTGATAGACACTGCTGTGTTGATAGTCGGGCACGGACCAGTATCCTATATCGAGATATCACCGGAGGAAGCTACCGTACCTGCAGGAGAAAATCAGCCATATTATGCAACTGCATACGATGAGTTCGGTAATGAGATCGGTAATGTTACTGTGGATACAAATTGGTCGATCGAAGCCGGCGCAGGTGGTTACTGGGAGGACAATGTGTACCACTCAGAAAATGCAGGTACATGGACTGTAACCGGTAATTATGAAGGCGTGATAGGTACTACCAATCTGATGGTAGAACCCGTCGATGTGGATTACATAATCATAACACCGACGGATATGACAATAACAGCAGGAGAGTCACAAGCGTACACTGCAACAGCCTACGATGAGTTTGGTAATGAGATAGGCGACGTTACCGAAAGTACTTCGTGGTACATAGAAATCGAGGCCGGCGGCAACTGGAGTGAGAATGTTTACAATTCTGAGTTTGCCGGTACATGGATTGTAATTGGTAATTACGGAGGCTTGGAAGATACTGCAACGTTGACAGTCGAACCAGGACCGGTAGACCACATCAGGATTGCGCCTCAGAATGAGACTATAACAGCCGGACAAAGCATAGCATATACTGCAACAACATTCGATGAATTCGGTAATGAGATCGGGGATATTACCGATGATATAGATTGGTGGATAGAAGTAGGTGCGGGTGGAGAATGGATCGATAATATTTACACTTCAGAGTTCGCAGGTACATGGACTGTAACGGGTACTTATGGTGAAATGTCTGATGATACGATATTATACGTAGTTCCCAGTGATCCGGATTATATCGAGATATCGCCGAGTGATTCCACCGTAACAGCCGGACAGTCGCAAGTGTACACCGCCACCGCATTCGATGAGTTCGGTAACGAGATCGGGGATGTTACCGATGATACAACATGGTCGATCGATGTTGGTGCTGGAGGAAGTTGGCTGGATAACGTTTACACTTCACAATATTCCGGTACATGGATTGTTACAGGTGACTATAAAGGTATGTCGGACGATGCTGCACTGCATGTTATACCCGGTGATCCTAACTATATCGAGATATCACCGGAGGAAGCTACCATACCTGCAGGAGATACTCAGGAATACACCGCTGTGGCGTTCGACGAGTTTGGTAATGAGATCGGTGATGTCACTACCGATACCACTTGGTCCACAGCCGCTGGTGCAGGCGGTTATTGGGTGGAGAATGTGTATTACTCAGAAAATGCAGGTACATGGACGGTAACAGGTGATTATGGAGACTTAACAGATACCGCTACATTGATGGTAGTTTCCGATGATGTACATCATATCGTTATATCACCAAAGGATAGAACAATAACTGCAGGAAATAGTCAGGCATACACTGCTACAGCGTACGATCAACACGACAATGAGATCGGTGATGTTACCGCAAGCACTTCGTGGAGTATCGATGTTGGTGCTGGTGGTTACTGGGTTGACAATATATACATATCCGAATTCGCTGGTACGTGGACTGTAACTGGTAATTACGGAGGTTTGGAAGATACTGCTACGTTGATAGTCGAACCCGGTGATCCTAACTATATCGAGATATCACCGGCTGAAGCTACCGTATCCGCAGATGATACCCAGGAATACACCGCAACTGCATACGACCAATATGGTAACGAGATCGGCTATGTTACCGAAGAGACAGATTGGTCGATAGATGCTGGTGCAGGAGGAAGCTGGCAGGATAACGTTTACACACCTGAATTTGCAGGTACGTGGACTGTAACAGGTATGTATTACGATATGTCGGATACAGCGACGCTGCACGTAATACCTGGTGATGCTAATTATATCCAAATATTGCCAGACGAAGCGACCATAACCGCCGGACAATCACAAACATACAGTGCAGCTGCATATGATCAGTACGGTAACGAGATCGGTGAAGTTACCGACGATATTATTTGGTCGATCGAAGCTGGTGCCGGAGGAGACTGGTTTGATAACATTTACACTTCAGAATTCGCCGGTACATGGACGGTAAATGGCACCTATGATGAGATGTCTGATGATGGGATACTTCATGTGATACCGAGTTATGCAAATTATATCGAGATATCACCTGATGGAGAGACGGTCACCGCTGGACAATCGCAGGCATACACCGCAACTGCATACGATCGATTCGGCAATGAGATCGGATATGTTACCGGAGAGACAGATTGGTCGATAGAAGCTGGTGCCGGAGGCAGCTGGTTGGATAACATTTACACTTCAGAGTTCGCCGGTACATGGACTGTTACAGGTGAGTATGGGGGCTCGACAGATACTGCTACTTTGATAATCGAAGCTGGTGCTGCGGCTTATATCGTTATATCACCTGATGGAGAGACGGTCACCGCTGGACAATCGCAGGCATACACCGCAATAGCTTATGACCAATTCGATAACGAGATCGGTGATGTTACTACCGAAACAACATGGTCAGATGATATACCAGAATCAAGCTGGGTAGGTAGTACTATCACTCCTCTGACCGCAGGTACATGGACAGTGACCGGTGACTATAACGGTATGACAGATGGGGTGTCACTCAATGTGGTACCGGCTAATGCGGAATATATAATGATCTCACCGAGCGAAGCGACGATCACAGCAGGCGATAATCAGGCATACACCGCTACCGCTTATGACGAGTTCCACAACGAGATAGGTGATGTTACAGCAGATACTGAATGGTCGATAGATACAGGAACAGGGGGTGAATGGGTTGCAAATCTTTACACCTCTGAATACGCAGGTACATGGACAGTGACCGGTGACTACGAAGGGTTGACAGATACTGCCACATTGACAGTCGAACCCTCTACAACCGTGCATATCGAGATCAAACCGGAGGAGGCCACTATACCAACGGGAGATAGTCTGGTATATTCAGCCATCGCTTACGACCAGTTCGGTAATGAGGTAAGTGATGTTACAGCAGATACGATATGGTCGATCGAAGCCGGCGCAGGCGGTACTTGGACAAACAATGTGTACACTGCTGAATTCATTGGAACTTGGACAGTAACCGGTATATACGGAGGGTTTGACGCTGATGCAACTCTCACAGTTACGGGTGTAGAAGAGTACACTTTGGAGATATCAGCAGAAGAAGGTGGTACGACATATCCTGAACCCGGAAATCACACCATTGCTTATGGTGAAAGCATAATCGTACAAGCTGTACCTGACGATGGTTGGATCTTCAGCCACTGGACGGGCGATTATCCCGAGGGAATGGCTGAAGAAAGTAATATTACGATAGTCATGGACTGGGATAAAACCTTGACCGCACACTTCCTAGAGGAGGAAAAGATAACACTACCATCCATCGAAATTGTATCTCCCGAGGATGGTGAAGTGTTTAACAGAGATTCTGTTACGGTAGAGTGGCGTGGAGAGGATGGTACCAACTCAATAAGTCATTTCGAGTTACTATTGAACGACGGCGGTTCTTGGCAGGATATGGGCATCTTAAGGACACACACCTTTGAAGATCTTGAAGACGGTGATTATACGGTAAGAATAAAGGTTGTTGATCAGGCCGGTTACGAGAATGTGACCTCTATCAGTTTTACCATTGATACTTCGGAAGGAGAAACATTTGGAGGATACTTGTGCGCACTTCCGCTGATCATCATTGTGATCATAGCACTAATGTTGGTGCTTTTCTTCATGAAGAAAAAGAAAGAAGAGCAGATAGGACTGGAGGGTGAAACGGAGTTGAAAACGGATGATGAATGGGATGAAGCTGATGTCCCATCGGAGGAAGGTTCCTCAAACGCGCTTTTAGAAAGGTTGGATGAGCTCAAGGGGTTGAAGGAAGAAGGGGATATCTCTGAAAAAGAATACAAGGAAGAGGAAACTGAGATACTGGATCAACTTTGGGACGAGATATAAAACAGAGCTTTCTATCCGTAAGCTTTGTTGCACCCTTAGGCACAGGTAAAATATTTTCGCATACCTCTCACATAAAAGGTGGGGATTATCAGAGAGTACGAAGTAGGTGTAGTTGAAGTTTCGGTCGGAGAGAGTTGGGGATAAGAATAGGTTGAGATGATCCAACGAAAAACCTCTCTCTCCGACTTGTCCGTTTCTAAGATATATCCTCAGACATACTGTCATGTAAACAACTTTATCGCTGACAAGATTTCCACCAAAATGTTTTTAAGTAATGATTCATATAACATGGTGTGAACTAAAGAGAAGGACCCTAATAATTTCCCTAAGGATTTCCAATCAGCCATCACGATAATCACCCTCCCTCCTTTTTTTTCATATCATAGATCGGTTAGAGATGGATAGAGATAATTTTATATTGAGGTTTATCGATGGTTTTTAACTACAACATGATATCAACGGAGTGAAAAAAAATGGACATAAAAAAGATATTTGCATTGGTCATGGCGTTTTTCTTGGTCATAGGAAGCATGACCATCGTCACCGGTATAATTGTTGAAAACGACGTATTCGAGGGTGAATCGCCTACCGATAATTTTCTGGGCGATGGTTCCCCAGAGGATCCTTACCTGATACACGATGTTAACGAACTGCAGAACATGAGCATGGAGTTGGATGCACACTATGCTCTCGCTAACGATATCGATGCCAGCGGGACCAGCGAGTGGAACGGTGGTGCGGGGTTCGAGCCAGTGGGAGATAACACTAACTGGTTCACCGGTGGTTTTGATGGCTGCAATCGCACTATTTATGGATTGTACATCAACAGGTCTAATACAAATTATGTTGGACTGTTTGGAGACATCGGTACAGGCGGTGTAGTAGAGAACCTAGGACTTATAGATATCAATGTCACCGGACGGGATCACACCGGAGGTATAGCAGGCCGGCTTTATCACGGAACGTTATCCAATTCATATACAACAGGAGTGGTTATCGGTAACTATAGAGTGGGAGGTCTCTTGGGATTTCACGACGGAGGTTTGATGACCCGTTCTTACAGCAGTAGTGATGTTACTGGTATCACGGGGAACGAGGATTCAAGAGTCGGTGGTGTCGTTGGAGACATAAATGGAAATGGTCAAGTCGAAGAGTGTTATGCAGCGGGAACGGTAACAGGTGGTAATTACGTAGGTGGCTTCGTCGGAAGAACTTACGATGCTGTGATCAGTGATAGCTATGCCACAGGCTCCGTTAACGGCAATAACTGGATAGGCGGTTTCGCCGGAATACATCAGAACGATGCCTCGGATATAATCGATAGATGTTACAGCACAGGAGAGGTAAATGCTCCAGGTGGCAGTGTTGGAGGTTTTTGTGGGATGAACTCAGCTGTAATTACAAATTCTTTCTGGGATACCGATACATCGGGTTTAACTACAAGTGATGGTGGTACACCAAAGAACACCACCGAGATGATGACTGAGAGCACTTTCACCGATGCTGTCTGGGATTTCACTGACATCTGGTGGATGATAGATGGCGAAACAAGACCATTCCTCAGGATGGAATACGATACTAAGATACGCAACAGCCACCAGCTCCAGATGATGCAGATAGATCTGGCCGCGGATTACACGCTAGCAAACGATATCGATCTAACAGGTTACATAAGGGAGGCAAGCAGGATGTGGGGCACAGATATGACTGCGGGTGCAGGGTTCATGCCTGTGGGTAATAATTCTGTTCCATTCACAGGTAGTTTTGATGGAAATAACAATACGATCACGGGTTTGTACATCAACCGACCAGATAGTCCCTATATAGGTCTATTTGGCCAACTCCGTGGAGATGCCATTATATCTAACACAATACTCCATGATGCGACCGTATACGGTCATCAGCGTACCGGTGGCTTTGTGGGTAACAACCTTGGAACCATCGAGAATTGTCATTTCAACGGTACGGTCTATACCGAGACAACAGTCTACATAGGGGGTATAGTGGGTCGACATGTCGCTGGTACAGTATCTCGTTGCACATCCTCCGGGTATATCAGAGGTACCAATGCCGGTGGTATAGCCGGTGAAAATTATGCAACTATTTTGGATTGTCACAGCTCCATGACGGTACAGGGCAGCGCCTTGATAGGCGGTCTTGTTGGTGTACTATATGGTGATGGAGAGATAGCTGATTCCAGTGCAAACGGTGACGTGACGGGATTTATGATGACCAATAGCGTAGGAGGTCTTGTAGGCCGTTCCCTTGGAACCATTAAAAATTCATATGCAAGCGGAGATGTATTTGGACGCAATATCATCGGCGGCCTTGTAGGGTACAACGAGGGAGAAGTCAACTCTAGTGTATCCTATGGCAACGTCACATCCAACAACGGCGATGATGTAGGTGGTCTGATAGGATATCACACCGGTGTAGTCGAGAATTGTTCTGCCTATTCTTATGTTACAAATAAAGGTAATCAAACTGGCGGATTGATCGGATACAGCGAGGGATCCGTAAGTAATTCCACGAGCTACGGGGTTGTTTACAATCCGAATGTGAATAATGCAAACATATTTTCAACTGGCGGACTCATAGGCGAACAGAGCGGTTCTATAGTATCGTCATGTCAGGCATACGTAAACGTTGTAGGGAATAAATTTTACACCGGTGGTTTGATAGGTAAAGGAACCGGTACCGTGTTGAATTCTTTCTCATATGGTACAACTGAGAGCTCTTCAAATTATGTAGGGGGTCTTCTTGGTATCAATTCTGGCGGAGACATAATCAATTGCATCGCTTACGGAGATGTGAACGGTTCTGGGTGGACAGGCGGCCTCGTAGGTAATAATGTTGGTAATACTGGAACGATACAGAACTCTAGTGCACACGGTGATGTTTCCGGAGGTGGTAACACAGGTGGTTTAGTAGGTCAAAGTAATGGTCTGATCGAGAGAAGCTACAGTACCGGAAATGTTACAAGTACAGGTGATAGGGTAGGTGGCTTTGTCGGTTGGAATGGGCGAAGTGATAATTATGGGATAATCATAGACTGCTACAGCAGAGGCTCAGTGATCGGCGAAGATATGGTTGGAGGTTTTGCAGGCTACAATTTCAACGAAAGCACCATTGCTAACGTTTACTCAACAGGACATGTTTCTGGTAACGCTAACGTAGGAGGTCTTATCGGATTCAACGATAACAGTTGGGTAAATAACAGTCACTGGGATGTTGACACATCCGGTCTAGGAACTAGTGACGGTGGAATCGGTAATTCCACTGAAGAGATGATGCAGAAATCAACCTTCACCAATTGGGACTTTGTCGACGTATGGTGGATGATGGAAAATAAAACATATCCTCTGTTGAGCTATCATCCGGTTTACAACGTTGATTCGAAAAGATCATTCGAGATGATACAGAACGGTATAAATGCATACGATACTTTGGACGGACATACGATATACGTAGCTCCCGGTACATTCAGTGAAAATATCTTTGTTTACAAGTCCGTCAACCTTGTAGGTTCAGGTGCGGATGATACGACCCTAAATGCAGGTGGAGGTGATTTTGCCGCGTTCATCATGGCGAACCACACACGTATGAGCGGATTCAGGGTGGTAAATGCCACTGGGGGCGACCCCGGTGCCGGTATCATAATCGCCTACCCCATAGGTGAAGGAAACGGCGGACCACCGCCTACAATACCCCTAGTAAACTGTACCGTAGAGAATATGATTGTTTCTAACAATCTCGTAGGGATGATACTACTGGATGTGAGAGATAGTACCGTTGCTCACAGTGAATTCGTATATAACGTCGAAAACGGCGTCATATCGATGGGATCTCATAATAATACGCTGTACGAAAACGACATGTCTTTCAATGGTGATTTGGGAATCAGTATATGGGAATCCCACAACAACGATCTGTACCAAAGTAGCATATCTTCAAACGGTGTTTGGGGTATCGGTCTCATAGAATCCGAAGGGAACGATTTGTACGAAAACGAGATATCATTTAACCAAGGTGGTATCTTGCTCGTACTATCGAACGATACCTATATTAATAAAAATACAGTCACCATGAATGACTACGGTATCGGCTTGGTAGAGCCGAGTCATTATAACACAATCTCGGACAACACGATTTCGTCGTGCACCGAAATAGGGATACTACTTAGCGATTCTACGGAAAACACCATCTACAATAACTTGATATCCGATAACGGAGAAGGAATGAATCTTACAGACTCCAATAACAACTACATCTACCACAACGCCTTCATGAATAATGTCAACCATGCATGGGATAACGGTACCAACAGCTGGGATGACGGCTATCCATCGGGAGGTAATTACTGGGACGACCATACGGAACCTGACGAAGAAAGCGGTCCCGGACAAGATGTACCGGGTTCCGATGGTATAGTTGATAGCCCCAGAGAGATCGAAGGAAATAGTAATTTAGACAACTATCCGTGGACGAATCCGCAGTTTGGACTTATGATTGTTATCTCCGACCCAACTCCTGTGGATGATGCAGAAGGCGTTGCCTTGGACACCACTTTATCTGTGTACATAGAGGCTGACGGGCATCCCACGGATGTGGAGTTCTATCTGGATGGAGCGATGATATACGCGGATACCGTGGACAGCGACGGTACTGTGAGTACTCCGGCTTTGGACCTGGGATATGAATCGATATACATGTGGTATGTGAGGGCCGTCAATGATGAAGGGCGTAATGAAACTCTTTCTACACCATATTCATTTACAACAGAAAACCAAACAGCCGACTCTTTCAACCTCTCAGTAGATGATATCATCGCTGGTGAGCGACCGGCCGTGGAGATATTCGAGGCTGTGGATAGATACGGTGATCCATTGGAAGGAGAGTTCACTGTTGTGTTTGAGGTAAACGGGGATTTCGAATCCACAAATCTAGAGTTCATCAACGGTGAGGCTGAGTACACGTGGGCCGATGAATTCACCATTGTTGGTTATTATACCGTTGAGGTCACCATTGACGGGGTAACGGAGCCTACCGATTTTTACGTTAGTCCAGCGGGTGTTAACTCGGTAGAGATAGAACCTTCTGAGGAGCAGACGATAACAGTGGGAGATACCATAGACTTTAGTGCGGAGGCTTACGATGAGTACGGTAATCTGATCACAGATGTAGATACGGATTTCACTTGGGAAAATACCGATGAGAACGGTTTGTTTGAGCAAACGGAAGCGGGTACATATACTGTGACCGCGACCTACGATGGGGTTACTTCAGATGCAGTAACGGTAACTGTAGAAGGGGTTGTTACATACGAACTGTCTATCAACACCGACGGAGAAGGTACGGTGCATATCGAGCCGGAGTTAGAGGAGTACGAGGAAGGTACCGAAGTTACGCTTACCGCCGAATCAGCTGATGGCTGGGTATTCGTAGAGTGGACGGGAGACGCTACCGGTACAAACGAAGAGATAAGCGTCACCATGGACGGTAACAAGACAATAACTGCGGTCTTCGAACAGGAAGCGGAGTATGATACATACGAACTAACGGTGAACACCGACGGTGAAGGCACTGTGGATATAGACCCTGATTTGGATGTGTACGCAGAAGGAACTTCAGTAACACTAACCGCCGAACCAGCTGATGGCTGGGTATTCGTAGAGTGGACGGGAGACGCTACCGGTACAAACGAAGAGATAACCGTCACCATGGACGAGGATAAGACCATAACAGCGGTCTTCCGAGAGGAAGAGGAAGTACCGGACAACGAAAAGCTCGGTGACTTCCTATCCGAATACTGGTGGTTAATTCTACTATTCATGATAATAGTGATCGCTTTGGCATTGATACTTTTGAAGAGGAAAGGCGGGCCAGAAGCACCGACCGAAGAAGAAGCACCGACCGAAGAAGAAGCACCGACCGAAGAAGAAGCACCGACCGAAGAA
>CAZAMQ010000020.1:20921-37632 GCA_964486225.1 uncultured Thermoplasmata archaeon
AGAAGCACCGACCGAAGAAGAAGCACCGACCGAAGAAGAAGCACCGACCGAAGAAGAAGCACCGACTTACTCACCATAAACCTATGATAAGGTGAAGATGTCGTGCGATCGAATGCTGACAGGACGTGTAACGTTGGTTTACCAGGAAAATTCATGCCATGGAAACTTGGCAGCCATCACTATCTAACTCTTTTCAGATGTCCTGTTCACTGGCCCATCGACGGATTGTACTTCTGTTAACGTCGTACTCCTTAGCAACCTGAGTGGCATTTCCCACCCTGTTATATTCCTGTAATACCTTCTCCTTGAACTCATCCGGGTAGCCCTGTTTTCTCCTGGGGATCCCCCGCTCTTCCAGCCATGCGCATACTGACTGTTTGGTCACATCGTATTTCCTAGCTAGACGGGAAGCATTCTCTCCGTCGAGGTATTCCCGTATAACCTTTTCCTTGATCTCTTCGGGCACAGGCTGCCCCCTTCTGGGGATACCCTTCTCTTCAAGCCAACGATATACACTATCTTGGTCGATGCCGAATTTTTCAGCCAGCTGCCTTCCGGTCTTCCCATTCTGATATTCACGCCTGATCTTTCTCTTGAACTTTTTAGTATAAAGTCCACCTGTCCTCGGAATACCTCTTTCCTCCAACCAATTATACAATGACGAACTGCAGACATCGAATTTTTTGGCCGCTTCCTCACCACTTCCAACCTTCAAGTATTCCTGAACAACCTTGTCCTTGAACTCTTCGGAGTATCCGTGTTTCCGACAGGATATCCCCCTCTTCTTCAACCAACGACGCACCGATGTTATACCTACATCGTATTTCTCGGCCACGGCAGCCGCATTTCCAATCTTCAAGTATTCCTGAACAACCTCATCTTTGAACTTTTCGGAATATCCGTGTTCACGTCTGGGAATCCCCCTTTCCTCTAGCCACTGGTAAACTGTTGAGGAGGTCACACCGTATTTCTCGCCGACTGCCACTGCATTTCCGACATCCAAATATTCCCGCACTACCTTTTCCTTGAACTCCTCTCGGTGTCCCGGTTTTCGTGTGGAGATACCGTCTTTTTTTAACCATCGAAAGACGGTAGAAGGACTGATATCGTTTCTTTTGGCGACCCTGCTCGCATTTCCATGGTCTAAATATTCCATGATCACCTTATCTTTTAGTTCTTCGGTGTAACTATGCCTTCGTCTCGGGACGCCTTCTTCGTCCAACCATTTGTACACGGTAGTAGTGCTCACACCATATGTTCTAGCGATACGCGTAGCACTTCCAAGCTTCGTGTACTCCTCTATTATCTTCTCTTTGAAGAATTCCGGGTAACCTACCCCATGTCTGGGTATTCCCTTTTCCCTCAACCAGCGGAATACAGTACTACGACTTATATCGTATGTTTCGGCAAGTTCGGATGCTTCCTTACCTTGTCGGTACTTCTGCACGACCTCATGTTTGAACTCATCGGAGTATTTCACGGTATATCACTACCTGGTTATTCTTACAGATATATTTAACGGACTTCCATTGTGTGTAGATAGGTATTCTTTCTTTATATGTTTTTTCTAAGTCATCTGGAGACTTTTTATTATCTTCGGAAATAGTCGTCGACCTCCCTTCGATATAACTACTGGCTCAATATCTATTCACCGCCAAGGTCAAAAATCCCGAAAATAATAAAAAGTGTCGTCATCTGACCATCAGTCCTAAATCTTTTAATCGATGTATGATATTCCCTCTGTGATATCATGAAAAAACTGGAGATCCAAAACTTACCTGAATATACGTTTTTATCCAATCCGAGCTTCTCCCCGGACGGAAGGCACGCCTGCTTCTCTCATCACGAGATGGACGTGAAGGAGAATAAGTACATATCGACACTATGGATACTGGTGACGGAGTCGAGCAATATCTATAAACTGACCAACAGCGGTAAAGATTCAAGTTACCTCTGGTTGAACGACCAAGAGATACTGTTCACTTCCGGTAGAGACATGGGCGTCAAGAAGGATGAGAAAGAAGATAATGATAAGACGAAATTCTTCAAGATCAATATCCACGGAGGCGAAGCCGAGTACCTGTTCACCCTGGATAAGAAAGTAACCGGTATGGAAAAGTCCGAGAGCGGTATCTTCGTTACGATATGGGAAAAGGTAGGTGAGGAAGAAAAGAAAGATGATGAGGAGGAAGATAAGGAAGAGTTGAAAGAGGGCAAAGACTACCACGAATTAGACGAGATACCTTTCTGGTCCAATGAAGAAGGTTTCTGCAACAAGAAACGTGTACATCTCTACGAGTTAGATCTACACAACGGTGAACTCGAACTGATGGTGGGTGGATACAAGAGCGTGACCAGTTTCGATATAGACTACGACCGTATATGCATGGTGATAAACGAATACAAGAACATGTACAGGGTTGAATATTATCTGTATGAGATGGATATCGGAACCGGAGAGATGAAGAGGCTTACCGACGATTTGCTGGAGATAGGATGTACACGTTATCTGCAAGGCGACATACTCTTCGAGGCTACCGATATGAAAAGGATGGGGATCAATACCAACATGGAATTGTATCTGTACCGTCGCGAACATGACGGTTACGAGAAACTCACCGACATGGATAGGTCATTTGCCAATTCGCTTTTGACCGATGTACAGTACGGGGGAGGGAAGATCGTCAGGGTGAAAGACGGAGCGTACTACTTCCTCATAACCGAAGGTTACAATGTTGGTTTACACAAGTTCACCGTGGAGGATGGTGTGGAGCCAGTTGTCGAGAGGGAGGGGTCCGTATCAGCGTTCGACATTAACGATGGCAAGTTCGTTTACGTTGCACTTCGCGGACTGCGCCCCCAGGAGCTGTACTTGTATGATGGCGATGAAAAAAGGTTGACGGACTTCAACGACATGGAGTACGAGTTTTCACAGCTAGAATACTTCCAGGTTGAATCCGACGGAAGGAATATAGACGCATGGATAATGAAGCCCGTCGGCTACGAAGAGGGCGTAAAATACCCTACTATATTGGAGATACACGGTTGTCCCAAGTGTGTTTACGGAACCATTCATTTCAATGAGATGCAGCTTTTGACAAGTAGTGGATATGCTGTTGTGTTCAGTAACCCGTCCGGCAGTTCAGCCCACGGCGATGATTTCGCCGATATCATGGGAGTGTACGGGGGGCCGGATTACGACGATCTCATGAATGTTATGGACGAGGCTCTGGAAAGGTATGACTTCATAGACGGAGACAGACTTGGTGTGACCGGAGGTTCCTACGGAGGTTACATGACCAACTGGATCATCGGTCATACAAACAGGTTCAAAGCGGCCGTTTCCTTCAGAAGTATTAGCAATTGGATCTCCAAATTCGTAACCACTGATATAGGGTTCTATTTTGTCAAAGATCAGATACTAGCGGATCCTTGGGACGATGTGGAACAGCTTTGGGACCGTTCTCCGATGAAATACGCCGACAAAGTGAATACCCCTACATTGTTCATCACCTCCCGAGAAGATTACAGATGCTGGGAGGCGGAAGCCATCCAGATGTTCACTTCGCTTAAATATCACGGGGTGGAATCGAAGTTGGTACTTTTCGAAGGCGAGAATCACGGTTTGTCCAGGGAAGGAAAGCCGAAACAGAGGATGAAAAGACTCGAAAAGATGTTGGACTGGTTCGACACATATCTGAAGTGTTGACGGATACAACGTGGTAGGTGCGGTCCCTTGGAGGAAACATACATACCATGATCAATAACGAAAAGTGGATAATCAAAAACTGCAACTCTAAAGACGATACAAACAGAACTAAAATGCATTCTCCCGTGGGAGAAATGAAGATAACATAATAAATAAAGAACAAGACCTGCGGTACCCATGTGTCAGTGAATATCCGCTGTGTCGGCCCGTATTCAGTGTAAAAAGTACCTTATAGTAAGTAATTCGGAATACCCAAACACTAATATACGCTGGATAGTGTTTTATATAGATGATGGTCTACAGGGTAAACGTGAGGAAATGGAGCGTCGTTATGGTCGTGGTCGGACTTACATCTTTATTTTTATCTACGGATATCGTTCAAGGAGTGGTTACGGAAGAAGGAAGTATAGTGGCGATGGGAGGTGAAGCAGAGGTTGAAAGGTTTCATTTCCCTTATATCATGACGGACTTCGAAGATATCATGGAGAGCTATGAATACATGAGTTACGAACTGGAGGGTGAAGCGGGATACTACCAAATTGCTCGGTTAGCGGAGAAGGGGGATGAAACCTATCGGTTCAACGTACATGCAGGAGGCGGGATTCATACAGAAATAGAATATCATATTATAGGCGATCTACTGATAGAAGGTGAGTACGGAGAGAGTGACGAACGTTCCTTCCGGCATAAGGAACTGGAGGGCGGTGGTAGGATGTACATCACCCACGATATTACTCTAGATGCAACTTTTTATAATAAAAATGATACACTAAAGGAAGTTGATATAGTCTCAAGATGGGGATATAGAGGAAAATTTAGCGGTGTCAACGTTGCGTTTTATGAAAGCGAGGGTCGAGATATTTCACTTTCCTACCATGATGTAGATGTCACCTTGAACGGTTTCAAGACGGTTGTATTGTATCTCGAATTCCATGAAGCCCCGGATCTTTTTAATCTGGGGGAGATAGGGACGAACATAACTCATTATACCCCTGCATCCATGGAAGGTATCTATGAAGGTGAGTTAAATATCAGAGGGTTACCGGACGATGAGGAAGAGAAGATACTTAGGGCTTACAACCTTACCGATTTCCCCATACGATGGGAGGACCTGGACACGGATTTAAAAGGACCCCATCTGGGAGTAATAGAAGAGACGGATATAAGCATTTACTCGCAATTTAACTACAGTTCACTAGAGAGCATGACACTTGAAGACGGGAGATCCTATGATGTTCGCCCCATCGACTTCCATCTAGGGATAGAAGAGACAGAAGAGATAGGGGACATATACGGCAGATGGTGGTACTCTTCACAGCACGGTTTCATAGTAGCTGCGGACATGGGTTGTACATACATTTCGGACGAATTGAGCTATGTCATAGGCAAAGAAACCATCAACATGGAGCCCATGGATGAGGCTGAAGCTCTGAGGAGGATGAGAGAACTTCAGAACATACCTCCCTTGTCTCCCATCGAGACGATGATTAAACCGCCTTGGGCTTACTTGATCATGGCGGCGCTGCTCACAGTTGCCTTGACCGTCTATTTTTATAGATATAAGAAAAGGAAGGATGGATGATCTAGGATGAATTCTTGATCACCGAACTTTGACCATTATTGATTTATATTGAACTACATTCTTAAATTTTATGTGATGTCGCCTAGCCTTTTAACGATAGTACACGGTTTTGCGTTATAGAGGGTTATAGAAATTGTTAAGGTCTACTGGCCCACCCCTAGTGTAAGTCCAACGAATTTATTGAAGGAAAGTATAAGTACCATTAAAATAATACTGATATAATGATGAAAAGGTTGAAAATGTTCTCAATAGCTTTTCTTCTTCTCATATCACTGTGTTTGTCAGGTTGTATCAGTAACGATGATACCGAGTTGACCTATCCCGATGTGGACCGTGAAGATAAAATACCCGATGATATTGCGAAGCGAGGACCGGAAACGGATCATCATCCGCCCATTCTGCATTCCGACGAATTCGAAGAGCCAGTTCCATTACCGTACCCGGTTAACACTGCAGGAGCCGAGGACTCACCCTTTGTACTTCCCGATGGCAACACGCTATACTTCTTCTTCACTCCGGATGTGAGGGTACTTCCCGAAAAGCAAGTGACGGACGATGTCAGTGGTGTTTGGGTTACCCATAAAACAGATGGCATATGGAGCAAACCGGAAAGGGTGTGGCTGCAGGATCCCGGAAAACTGGCCCTCGACGGTGCTGTCGCTATCCAGGGCGACGAGATGTGGTTCTGCTCCGCTAGGGAAGGATATACAGGTGTCAACATGTTCACCACACAGTGGGACGGTGAAAGCTGGGTAGATTGGAAATATTCCGGTGACAGGTTGATGAAGGAGTTCGGGATCGGAGAGGTTCACTTACACGGAGATGACCTCTATTTTCATTCCGATCGGGCAGGTGGAAAGGGCGGTAGAGATATATGGATGACCACAAGGGTTGACGGTGAATGGACCGAACCCGTGAACATAGAAGCGGTGAACACCGATGCCCATGAGTCGTTACCTTTCTTATCGTCCGATGGTAACGAGCTTTGGTTCACCAGAACCTATCACGGTACCCCGGGTATATTCCGCTCATTCAAAGTAAACGGTGAGTGGCAAGACCCAGAAATGATTGTATCCCAGTTCGCCGGCGAGCCGACACTCAATGATGCAGGTAACCTGTACTTTGTGCACCATTTTTACGAAGGCGGAACCATGATAGAAGCAGATATATACGTGGCCTACAGAAGATGACAGTGATCATCCGTGTTCATGGCCGTTTGGATCATCCGACAAATAAATATATCACCGTTGAACTGTCATAATGTGATAATATGAACATAAGGCTGGACGATGAAATAATCAACAGCATAGATAGATTCATAACAGAATGGATGGTTGAAGATAAGATCCCCGGAGTAAGTATATCTATAGTGGATAAGAAGGGTATCAAGTACTCTCAGGGCTACGGCTCTCGCCAGCTAAAGGGAAATCTACCGGCCACCGAAGACACTCTTTACGGGATAGGTTCTTGCTCCAAATCATTTGCTGCCCTGGCGGTTATGCAGTTAGTGGATAAAGGTATGCTGGATACCGACGATCTCATCGCGGAACATCTACCGGTGGATTTCGGCAGACAAAAGGTCACCGTGCACCACCTACTTACGCATTCATCGGGTATGCCGTCCCTTGCAGTCAGCGAGCTTTTGATAGACCGTTTAATCGAAATGGACGAAAGGGGCACACCTATGGGTGGCCTGGACGACTTCTACAGACATCTAAACGGTGCCGTCGATGAGATAGCGGCGGAACCGGGCAGGCGTTTTTTCTATTTTAACAGCGGTTATACTTTACTCGGTGAACTGGTACGTAAGTTGAGCGGTATGTCATTTGAACGGTATGTAGAGGAGAATATATTAGCTCCTCTGAAAATGGATCGGTCAACCTATTTAAAAGAAGAATTTGAAAGTGACGATGACGTGATGACCCCTTACTTTATGCAGAAAGAAGGCCCGAAACCTACACCCATACCCTTACGGGAGTTGGGTTATGCACCCGGGGGTCTCATGAGCTCTGTGAACGAACTATCCAATTATCTCGTCATGAACATGAACGGAGGCACTTTCGAAGGTAAAAATCTTCTGGACAATGATCTTTTGAATTCGATGCACGAACCATACATCGAGAGACCGAGCGGTGCCTACGGTTATGGTTGGTCTGTCGAGGATCTCATGGATGATAAATTCGTGGGCCACGGAGGTTCCATAGCGGTATCTACAGCATACATGGGTTTTACCCAAGAATTCGGAGTCGCACTATTGGTAAATACCGCCTCGTCAACATCGCCCCAACAGGTGGCAAAGGCTTGCCTATCGATAGCCAATGGCCGAGATCATACGGAAGATGTTCCCTATTTCATACGACGTGAAAGGATGCGTCGTTTATCAGGGGAATACCATTCCTATCGCGGGTTGAAAAGAGCGAAGGTAGAGGTCCTAGGCGGAGTATTGAAACTAACTTTCCTGGAAAGATTGGAACAGGAAACATACGCACTCGTACCCGAACATAAATTCTTAGAAGACTACCGATTCCATGCCATCATGGCAGACGGTACAAAAGAGCCTGTGACATTTGACGTGAATGACGGCATCGACCTTTACATAGGTCGTTGGAGACTTCACAAGATATAACTAATCGATCTTGATCCTAGGTCCCACCATATCTTTGATTTTCTGTATCTTGAAGTCGTCTTCGATGGTGGTTATGGTATCCATCCTTTCTATTCGTTGGGCGGCTTCGTAGGTATCCAGTGGAACCACTATCAATGGTATGCCCGCCCGGTCGGCTTTGGAGATTATATTGCTCGGTGGGATTATATCGTTGGTTAGAACGATACCGGATGTATTATCATCGAGACTGGCTAGTATAACGTCAGAGCGGTCCCCGCCGGTTACCATCAATTTACGAGCTTTGTGGAAAAGGGGATTCCTGACCATCTCATTTACGCTTAGAGCACCTACGAATACATGTTCTACTATGTTATCCAGGCCAGATTCGCCTGCCAGAACTTTACCGGATAGCATATCGTTAACTAAGCTAACCCTTGTAAGATCCAAGTCATCTATGTATGGTATTATTCCAAGAACATTCATGCCTAGGTCCTCGAGATCGGGTAATGCAAAATTCTCAATGTCCTCAACGGAATCTACCTTATTGAGTACCGCTCCTTTGACCGGTATACCAAGAGCGTTGAAGTATCTTGCACTTGCTGTTAGATCATCGACTATTTTGGTCCTGCTCCCGGGTGCCACTATTATCACCTCGCCCTCTATCATCTCGTACAGTGAGGCCGGGTCCAGTGATACCGACGAGCCAAAGCGCCAGTCGTACCCGGTTTCCACGATCACGGACTCTCTGGTAGACGAAAGATCCTCTATCCGCTCCACCAAGATGTCTCTGATTGTCTCCTTATCGTATGCGTATTTGATCTTGGAATGGTCGAATCCGATACAGAATTTTTCGTATTCCTCTTCCAGTTTCAGTGTATTTTTAAACAATTTCGCGTCGTAATCTATCAGTCTCTTCTTCTTGTATATGGGTCTGTCTCCGAAGGGTTTGAAGTAGTTGTATCTCTCGGGCGACGAAAGGGCGATACCCAAGCCCACAGTTGTCTTTCCAGCTTCCTCTTCGGTGGACGATATTATCAGGTTTTTCATCTTATTTCACCTCTCTTTTGAGAGTTATTCTTACATCCACGGATATGCAGCCTTTACCGTATTCGAAGGCCTTTACCGGGTTAAGGTCTATCTCTGATATCGTGTCAACTTCGGTGAGTATGAATGAGATTCGATGTACCATATCCGAAAGGGCATCAAGATCCTTTCTTTTCTGCCCCCTGGCCCCAACGAGTATGGGGAATGAATTTATCTGTCCTATCAGACGTCTTGATTCTCTTTTGGAGATGGGAGCCACCCTGAAACACACATCTTCAAGTATCTCCACATATACGCCTCCCAGGCCGAACATCACAACAGGTCCAAAAGACGGATCCGTGGTTCCACCTATGATCACTTCCTCTCCTCCTTTCAACATTTCGGCTACGGATATACCTTTGATACGTGCATGGGGATATTTTCTTCTACTGTTGGCGATTATGGCTTGATATGCATCTATTAACTCTTCCCGGTTCTCCAGGTTAAGTGCTATACCGCCGGCATCGGACTTGTGGATGATATCTTCGGATACTATTTTCAAAACCACAGGATAGCCTATCTCTTGGGCAGTAGACACACAATCTTCAAGAGATCTTACCACTTTTCCTTGAGTCATGGGGATGCCAGCGAGCTCAAGTATCTTTCTACATTCGTCTTCCAGAAGTATGTACCGTCCCTTTGCTCTGATATCATTAACCATGTCGCTTATCTCGGAAAAGGGCACTTCGGGACCTTTTATGGTATCATCGCCTTTCAGCCTATTGATCGCTTTCTTTCTATTAAAAAGGGCACCCATAGACGATAAAGCTTCCTGAGTTTCGGTAAATGCGGGGACTCCGTTCTTCCTCAACCGATAGACACACTTTCCCACGAAGTCCCCGCCGATGAAGGTAAACACCATGGGTTTTTTGTCTCTGTATTCATAGTAAATTTCCTTCAAGGATTCGGCCGTTTCCATGGGGTCGGTTATGCCTGTTTCGCAGTACAACGCGATGATGGAACCAACATTGTCATCCTCCAAGGCCCCTTTGATGGCGGCCTCGTACTGCTCCCTACCGGCCTGACCTGTGAGGTCTATGGGATTCTTGGTTGAGCCGAAGGGAGGTATCTTGTCACCGAAGGTCCTTTCAAGGAATGTCTGGTCGTCCAGTAGTGGGATATCATAATCTTCGGCGGCATCTGCGGCAAGAACACCTACTCCGCCTCCGTTGGTGATTATCACGGTGTTATCTCTTATCGGTAGGGGTGAAGACGATAATACTCTTGACCAGTTGAAGGCATCAGTTAGTGTTTCCGCACGCAGTATACCAACTTGTTCGAAGGCCGCACTGAATACCTTGTCGCTACCGGCGAGAGAGCCGGTGTGGGATGCAACAGCGGTGGCGCCTTTCTCGGAGCGCCCTGCCTTTATGGCAACCACTGCCTTATCGTGGGGCATTCGTTTTATTTGTTCCATGAACTCAGCACCCTTCTCCAACCCTTCCATGTATATCATTATGGCCTCGGTGTTATCATCGTAGGCTAGGTAATCGATGAGTTCCATGTCATTTATATCTGCCTTGTTACCCACACTGACAATTACCGATAACCCAAGGTACTGCTCGGCGGTCATACCGATCATGGCTATACCCAGGGCACCGCTCTGTGATATCAGAGCGATATTGCCCTTCTTTATTTTGGCCGGCCCGAAGGTCGCGTTCAGGTCAGCTCTAGCAGAGTAGATACCGAATACATTGGGCCCCAGGATCCTCATGCCGTGTTCCCTTGCGATCCTGACCAGCTCCTCTTCCTCTTCGACATCTCCCACCTCGGCGAATCCCGAGGATATAATAATGATGTGCTTGAACCCCTTTTCACCGCACTGTAAAAGTGTGTTTTTCACGTATTTGGCCGGAACCACTATCATGCCCAGGTCCACGGCATCCGGGAGTTTTTCAACGGATGTGATAACATCGTATCCGTGTATATTACCACCTTTAAGATTTACCGGGTATACTTTTCCGGTATATCCGGAGTTGATTATATTGGAAAATAATGTATGGCCAACTTTACCCTCGACATGAGATGCGCCTATGACCGCTATTGAATCCGGGTCGAATAGCCTTGCAAGAGGATGTTCTTCCATTGGCATTCCATGGGTGGATTTACAACGATGTTATTATACTTTCTGAATCGAACTTTTTATATACGCTTTGTCTTTTGGGATGTTCATGGCATTTATCGCAGCACTGGAAAGTATATTACCGTATATAAGCGGACTTTGGACTCTGATCTGGGTTCCCATAGGTTTCATAGTAACCCATCTACTAGCGGCAACATACGGACGCGATCGTATAAACATAGCTATGAAGAAGATAGGCCTGATCCTGTTGTTCGTGTTCATACCCCTGCTGCTTTTTAGAATATTTCTGAATATCACATTCGGTAGAGAGGAGATAATCTTTGCCATGTTGACCTTTGCGGTCCTTTTTTTCATGTACATCCTCGCATTCGGCCTTGGACGTTTAGAAGCGAACAGTTTGGAAATCGAGGGTATGGAAAGGAGAACGTTCATCAAAACTGTTTTGACCAACCAAGGGCGAAGTGCGGCCTTCGTCGGCGGTGCACTTCTTGCTATAGACCGATGGAGGGTTCCCGCGGCCATATACATCGCCTTGGTAGGCATCGGCTTATTTGCCATCATACCTTACATCCTGTCGGTTATGCACAGGAACGAAACCAAGAGTATAGCCAAGGAAGTATCTCCCCTTCCATGGTTTCTGAGACTTTATCCCTGGTATCTCCTATCCTTTGTATTAGCTGCAATATTCATACACCGTTCTACCGGCATAACCATGGCAGATCTGGGAGACGGTGGCACGGTACTGTTTTTCATAACCGCACTGACCATCCCTGCGGGCCTTTACTACGTGGGTTCGGGCATCCATTTTGAGGATCTGAAGTTAGACGAGATGAAGAAGATGTTCCTGCGTCCCAAGAAGGAAGAGGTGAGGGAACTCCACTGGTCGGCAGGTAGAAACGCTTTCCTCACCACCATGCTCTATACCCCCATTTTCACTCTATTGATATTCGCGCCCCTACTTTTACTCGATGTCATCCCTAGTCCTTGGTTCGTTGTCATCATCCTGAACTCCATAATGCCCATAACCAGCACCAATATGTTCCTTATACCATACGGTCTGAACACTAGAGGTACTGCACTCTCGATAACATGGACCACCATAGTGGCCATCCCTGTATTGCTAGGATTGATAATATTGTTCCGCAGTATTGGTCTTTGATAAGGTGATACTATGAAAATTCTGATAACCTTCTATTCCCGTACGGGGATAACAAGAAAGACGGCCGAGGACATGGCCGAGCTGATGTGGCAAAAGGGAAACGAAGTCGAGTTGGAAGAACTGATAGACCATAAAGACCGTAGCGGTAAGATCGGTTATGCGGTAGCCGGAAAAGATGCTTTGATGGGTAAGCAGACAGAGATAGACGAAATCAAACACTCTCCAGAGGATTATCAAATTGTCATACTGGGGACACCTGTGTGGGCAGGAACTATCGCACCGGCGGTACGTACGTATCTTGATAGATACGGAAACGATATACAGACAGTATCTTTTTTCTGCACCCATGGCGGAGGCGGTGCTTCTAAAACCTTCAACGTTATGCAAAAACTAACGGGTGAGTCCCCGAAAGCGGTTTTAAGCATCAGAGATAAAGAAGTAAAAGAGAAAAAACATATCGAAGAACTAAAATCCTTTGTTCATAAGTTGTTTTAAATCTTTAGAAAAACTTATAATCGAACTCCATAATACCATCGTGAAAAGATATTCCAGGTGTGATCATGTTCAACGAAAAGGCACAGATGATGAAAGCGGACGACATACGTAAGTTACAGAAGGAAAAGATGCTGAAGATGGTACGTTACGCCCATGATAACGTACCCATGTACAAGCGCAAGTTCAAGGAAGCTGGTATCTCACCTTCAGATATAAAGGGTCTTGAGGACGTACACAAAATACCTTTTACCGTCAAGGACGACCTCAGAGATCATTACCCTTACGGCATATTAGCGGTACCTAAGGAAGAGGTCATCAGATTCCATGCGTCCAGCGGTACAACGGGAACTCCCACGGTGGTCTCGTACACTCGAAATGACCTAAATATATGGTACGACCTCATGGCGAGAACATACAACGCCGCTGGTGTAGAGCCGGAAGACATCGTACAGAATGCCTATGGCTACGGTCTTTTCACCGGCGGATTGGGATTCCATTCGGGTGCGGAAACATTGGGATGTTCTGTACTTCCCACTGCAACGGGTAACACCAAAAAGCAGATAAAGATGATGTACGACTTTCAAACAACCGTACTAGCATGTACACCTTCATATGCGATATATCTATCAGAGGCTGCTGAAAAATTCGGTTACAAACCTAAGAAAGATTTTAACCTCAAGGTAGGCATGTTCGGTGCCGAACCGTGGAGCGACGAAGCGAGGGAGAGCATACAGGAGTCTATGGGTCTGAGGGCACAGGACGTTTACGGAATGTCTGAGCTCTACGGTCCCGGTGTCGCCGTGGAATGCCCGAAACAAAATGGACTTCATATATGGGGTGATGAGTTCTATGTAGAGACCATCGATCCCATATCAGGAGAGGTCTTACCCGAAGGTGAAAAGGGAGAGTTGGTGTTCACCATGCTTTCCAGAGAGGCAATGCCCCTACTTAGATATCGAACCAAGGATATCGCGGTGATCGAGTATGAAGAGTGTGAGTGTGGTCGCTGGCATCCCAGGATCATGCGCATCAAAGGCCGCAGCGATGACATGTTGATAATCGGCGGTGTTAACGTGTTTCCCAGCCAGATAGAGGCTGCATTGCTGGAGACCGAAGGTATAAGTGAGCATTACCAGATAATCGTTGATAGGGACGTCCTTGACAAACTCTTCGTCAAAGTAGAGGTTGATAAAGACTATTATGAGTCACCCGATTACAACGAAGAAGAACTTCTCAAACGTACTTCGGAGAACCTGATCGCCGTTTTGAATATCAGAGCACGCATCAAACTATTGGAGCCCGGAGCGATACCGAGGACCGTTGGCAAAGCTAGACGAGTAATAGATATGAGAGAAGAACATGATAGGGTAGAGGATGTGTGATACTGCTCCACATAAATGCCTGGTTAAAATAAACCAGGTTCTAAACCTCTTTTTTATGCAAGGAGGTTTTTAGACTGGCAGAGGAACAACACATATTTAGAAGGTTATTACACTCCTTTGCATGGATTTTTCTGGTTTACTATCTGTTACCGTCGGATATACACGGGTACAGCAGAAGGCTACTGTTGATGGTAGTGGTCATCATAATCCTGGGATTCGAAGTTATCCGACTGTACAAGGGCTGGTTGATATTCGGTATGAGACGTTACGAAGGTTACCAGGTAGCCGCCTACGCCTGGGCTACCATGGCCGCTGCTATTGCATTATTCTTTTTCCCCATGCACCTGGCTGTGGTATGCCTCCTGGGTATGGGTCTGATAGACCCGTTAATAGGCGAGGTAAAAGAGCACCGACCCAAGTTATACCCCTACATTCCGCTACTGTGCTGGGGTTTTCTGGCCGTGATGGTGCTTGTGGTTTTAACGGATCATCCCGTAACCGTAGTTATCCTGCTGGCATGCATAGGCTCTCTGGCAGCCGTAATAGCGGAGTCACCCCGTCTTGTTATCGACGATGATTTCCTGATGGTGCTGATCCCCCTGGTGGTACTGAGGGGCGTGGAGATCCTGATATGAAATATTCCACAAGATCGTAGTTTTCGACCCCCATCACCCTGTATTTTTTTATATCACTAGCCAGTACTCGGATGCACGGGTTCGGGGTGACCATCCTACACATCATCGTCTTCTACCGTATCTTCCTCGATCTCCGAGCTGTCCTCTTCAACGTTGGATTCTTCACCTTCACCACGTTTTATCATGTACAAGATCACGACCAACACGATGATCATTACCAGTAGTATCAGCCACCAATAGCTACCCAAAAAACTCTCCTCGATGGTATCCGTGCGCCTTACCGCGAACCTTGTGCTGGCGACGTCGGTGTTACCGGCACTGTCGAACACCCTCACCGAGACCACGTGGTCGCCCGGGTCGGTGACGGTGAATGTGTGGGCGGTGGCTGTGCTGACGTTTATCCAATCGCCGCTGTTGAGACGCACATGATAGTGAGTTACGGGGAAGGTACCTTCTTCCGAAGTCCATTCCACATTTACTTCGCCCGGATCCAGTATGCTATCGTAGTCGGGGGTGGTTATTACGATGATCGGGTGGATCATCTCGATGAAGTGTGCCGTGATCGATCTATCGCTGTCCATCACCATGGTGATGTTATCGTTCGTTTCAAGACCATCCGGTACATCGCCGGACCAGTGGCTGAATATCCAGCCCTCGTCGGGGATGGCTGTTATGTTAACTTCCGTTCCGTACACGAAAGAGTGTTCACCGTCTTCAGGTAATGTCGTACCCTCTCCTTCTACGGCTATGGTAAGGTTGTGGTATATCTCGTTGAAATGTGCTGTGATGTTTTTATCGCTGTCCATCACGATGGTGATATTTTCGTTCGTTTCGTTTCCCTCGGGCACATCACCGGTCCAGTGGCTGAAGCGCCAACCCTCGTCGGGAGTAGCGGTTATCGTCACTTCGGTGCCATATGTGTAAGAGTGATTACCTTCTTCGGGTTCCGTCGTACCTTCTCCATGGACGTTTATCGTAAGATTATGGTATATCTCGTAGAAGTGCGCGGTAACTGTTTTGTCTTCGTCCATCACGATGGTGATCTCTTCGTTCGCTTCCTGCCCCTCGGGTACATCGCCGGTCCAGTGGCTGAAGTACCAACCTTCGTCGGGTGTAGCAGTCAATGTCACATCGGTGCCGTAAAAATAAGCGTGGCCTTGGGGATCATGGTCTACTGTGCCATTACCTACTATATTAACTTCCAAAGTATATCCTTCCCAGCTAAAGAATGGATAGGTTTCATGGTTTACGATATTCCATGTGTATTGAGTATTCCGATAATGGGGATTTTCGACCTCTATGATATCCCAGCCTGCGTTGGCGAAGGTAGTGATGTCCATCATCTCTTCCGTGGTCTTAGGCTCGCCCTTTCCCGTGTCAGACTGGCCGGTGGTCTCCAGGTCGTAGAATGAGTTCGACACAGGGCCGTAGCTCCCACCTACGAGCCCCCCTTCATACTTACATCCACTCACTTTACCTGTAGCATACGAGTTGGACACCGTGCCATCGTTCGCCCCAATAAGCCCGCCCGTAAATGCACCACCGCTCACGTTTCCCGTCGCATACGTGTCGGTGATCCTACCGTTGAGTGAGTTGTATGCAGCGAGCCCCCCGAGAAAAGCCTCAGCTAAGACGTTCACCTCACATGTGGCATATGACTTAGACACCGTGCCATAGTTCCATCCCACGAGCCCACCCACATTAACCACAATAGGTGGGTGATAACCCATATTCACTTGGACCCACCCCGTATTGCCGGAAGCATATGAGTGGTGAACAATACCATATGCGTTAAGCCCCACTAGCCCCCCTACATAATTAAATCCGCTCACATTTCCCATTGTATAGGTGTTCTCCACTTTACCTCGGTTGTATCCGATGAGTCCCCCTACATATTCGAATCCCGTCACGTTTATGTCCTCCAAGCCAATGTTTTTCACCGAACTGTCCGTGGTAACCCGCCCGAACATGCCCAAAT
>CAZAMQ010000021.1:0-35851 GCA_964486225.1 uncultured Thermoplasmata archaeon
ATCACAAAATCATCTTCGATGGCCGTTAGGTTCTCCGGCCTCTGGAGCATCCACGCGATGGTCTCGAATATGTCCTCTAAGTCGTCTGCACCCGGGGAGTAGAAATACTCGGCTCCCGATGTGTTGGCAATACGCCAGAGATTGTACTCGACGATGCCTGATTCAATCGCCCTAGGATCACTGGGGTTGATATATACATGAGCGTTGTTAACCGTCCCATCTCCCGGCCATTCCGTCATAACATCCCAATCCGGTATGTTCGGGTTATGTTCCAGGCCGAGACCGATGGTGAAAATGGGTACGGCTTCTTCCCTGGTCTCCTGGAGGAGGCCTTTTCGATTGTCATTTATATTAATTGTTCTCCACTCCCCAGCTTCTGTACCCCATGGAAGTGTGTATTTGGCCCTTCTTTGATTATAGTTTACCCACTGATAATTGGATTCGTTTTCGTCCTCGTACATTTCGTGCCACGGGGACCATTTGTCAAACTTACTACCCTGTTCCACCTGAGCCCATGTGGTACTGTCATCACTAGCACCGTAATCGCATCCATCAGTCAACTTGACAACCGCTCTAAGAAGTTCTGGCCATCTTTGATCGTTCACTACCTCCTCGTAGCCGAGTCCAATTGAATCCCATAGAGGAGTTTGCCCACCCTGACTAGTCCACGTGTCCAATGTCTGATGTACAAGACTCCTATTTGCCTCATTATCAAGTCTGGTGGCCTCTAATTTGGTAATAGCAAAAGTCCCTTGATATCCTACCAATACGACCACCGAACCGTTCGATAGCGAATTTACTAATGTGCGTGCGCCTTCGAGCGCTGCTTGTTCATATGACACTCCTGAACTGTTTAATCTATTCCTCATCGAAACTGACCCGTCTATAACAATCGCCACGAAAACATCCGCTAACCGTCCCCCCTTGGGCTCCAGCATGAAGTAGCTGTAGGGGTCGCTCTTGGCTTCGTCGGTGGTGTTCACCACACCGTGTGTCATCGCTTCATCCCAGTCACCGGCTACGTTAGTGTCAATGTCGTCGAAGGAGTCACCCATGAAGTCCAGGGGTGTTTCGCCGTTGATAAGTGCTACCTGAGCCTCGTGGGCCCAATTGTCTTGCAACCTAGCATCGTCCTGCATATCATCCCAGAAGTAGTACACCGGTGTGTACAGTATGGCCTGATTGTTGAATCCGAAGTAATCGTCTTCCGTGCGCTCGCCCGGTTGGTTAGGTATCTCCGGTATCTCGTGTATAGCGTCAACAACAACACGGATAGGTCTGTTCGCCCCTGCGTGTAACGGCTGCCACATTATCTCTACATCGGAAAATCCGTTGGGAGGTATGAAGGCACTCACGGAGCCCAGATGAGACGTACCGTCCCTGAAGCGTACAAGTGCGCTAGAAGCGGTATCACCGACGTTTTGCACCCTCACCGTTATCTGGTACGTTCTACCCAGCATGGGGTGATCGTCCGATATCACAACATCCTCCGCTGACATACGCAGCTCGACCCTGTTATCCACATTGCCGAACCAGCGATTGATCATGTACAGGAACTCGCCCTGCATGGAGCGGATGGAAGTGTTCAAGTCGTATCTGTCGTACCAGTGCTGCTCTTCAGAAGCTACGGGTGAGCTGAAATGACTGATGTCGAATGAAGTGAATACCAGACGGTATCTACTTCCCTCGTACCTGTGAGCGATGGTTCTATCCTGATTCTCGTCGCGAAGTATGGGGACACCACCGAGATGGTCATAATAATGCGTAGTGCCCGTAGTGAATTCGGTGAAATATCTCATACCGTGACTCACAGGGTCGTCAAGGGTGCCTACGAGTTCATCCGTCGGCAGGGCCTCAACTATACCCTCCGGATCTATCTTCAACACCTCTTCTATGAAATCATCATGATTACCTTGCAGATCTCTCAGTATATAGTCACCGATAAAGATAAAATTATTCAGTTCAGTACGGTTCAATAGTTCCCATATATTATCAATATCCGTCTCGGTTAGTGCACTGTCCCTACTACCTGTCACCCAACAGATGGTATTGTAGGATGCCATTTCGTCAGCGGAAGGTCCGTCATCTCCAGAAGCAACTACCTCATAATCATATGCATACCCGAAGTCGTCATATATGTCACGTATCCTTGCCGAAGATTCCTCACCATCGTCGGCAACTATGAGGGTAGTGTATCTAACCTCAACCGTTGTGTTGATGCCCAGGTATTCAGGGTAGTTGTTCTTCAGATTGGTCTCAGGGATATGATTGTAGGGATCCACTATCACCCTTATAGTGTGCTTACCCACCTGTGTAGCGTTCCAATCAAACGTAACATCCAGAGAAGCTCCTCCACCTTGGATAGCCCACGTTTGTCGTTGTTCTATCCTATCGTTTACCTCAAGGGCGATAAGGGGTGATAAAGTTTCTACACCATTGTTCCTTATCTTAGCTGTGATCGTAACCTCTTCCTTGTAAAAGGGAAAACGATTGCTAAATTCCTGACTTGATATCGCTAGATCGTTACCACCTATCTCGGTTATGTTACCCAACCATAGTATCACATTGTAGGCTAATCGTGTACGGCTGGCTGTACTATCCTCCTCTAAGGAAGCGAAGCGTATGGACTGGAAGAAGGTTCTCGTGTCGGTTCCGTTGTATGTAACCGCTACAGGTTGTTCGTCGCCAACATCACGGGTGTCGATAAGAACATCATTTCCTTCATTTACGGCTTGAAGATAATCGCCACGTCTACCCTCCGGAGGTACTTGGGTATGGAATTCTTCCCCATCGATGGGGTCCCCTCTGCCCTCAAGTACATCTGCTACCGGTGCATCGTCGTCAACATCCACATCAGCACGTAAGCGTGCACTCAGCCAGGCACCGTAGGCATTACCCTGCGCCTCATTTGCTATCCCTTCGCCTATAAGCCACAACCGGTGGTTGTTATCCAGGAAAGTGGTCAATTCCGCCCTGTCCTCATCCGTCATGGTGTTGACGGTCTGAGCACCCGTCATCCAGATCACTATATCGTAATCCTTCATAGGGTACTCGCCACCGTCATACCGCGGTCGATGACCGGTTCTGACGGTCATCCGATGGGCATCGAAACCGGCGGAGTCCAGTGCTCTGACCATGAGAGAAGCGTCATCTCCCGAGAAACCGTCTCCAACCTGGTCGTTATCCACTATCAATATGTTAGGCCGTACAACGAGGTGTTTGTAAGCGGTGACATTCCTGTTGTTGTACTCAGCTGTTACCGTTATATTGTGTAAACCTGCCCTGCGGGCTATCCAGTTAAGGGTTATATCAACACCGCCTCCGGCTGGGAAACGTACTGGATTATCTGGTGTCGCAGTGTGAGATAAATCTCCATCGGGCCCGAAGTCTCTGAAGGTTATATCGGCATTGGTGGAAGTACCACCCATATTGTTGATCGTAGCCGTTACATACAATGTTTGACCATTGGAGGGCGATACAGGGTCGAATTCTATTCGTGGTATGCGCAGCTGGGACTCTTCATCCCAACCGGAGCCGGCACCGATATTGATGGATATGGAGTAATTGTATTCGCTTCTGAAATTATCCGAGACGGCTAAGGGAAGTAGGTAATTTCCATCTTCCTGGGTTTGTGCTATGGTGATATCTTCGAGTACATACCTGTTGATCCCCAGAGGTTTATCGGTCACACGAGTCATATCAAATGTACCATTGTGACCTTCCAAGGGGGATATATCCACTGTTACGGTGATATCGTCCAGGTTATAGGTGTCCTTGTCAACAATATCCGTGTAGAGGGTTACTGTGTCTCTTGGCAGTGCATAGTTGAGATAGTCATGTGGGTATAGTACTCCTAGCTCTCTGATAAAGGGAGGAAGTTCGTCAACGCCTTTTATCTCTTCATTGTAAACACGCTGGTTGAGTTCGTCGTCGTATATCCTTACATGAACCACTGCATCCGGATGGCCGAAGGCCGCACCGACCTGGGTGGAGTTATCATATTCCAGGTTCAGCGTTTCACTCATATCCCACCTGCCATCGGCCAGTTCGTTACCGTAAGAGTCGTCGGTAAATCCAACGTCGTACATCTCCGTATGGTTGACGATGATATATACCCTCGTGTTATACTCCCTCATGACTCCTCCGCCGGTATTGGTTATATTGACGGCGACTGAAGCGTCCTCATACATATATACCGTGGTTGAAAACTTCATGTAAGCCTGTCTTTCGGGAGGTTCTAGGTTCTGTACACCCCAAAATATACCAGTGAAGATTATCACTGTCACTGCAAGGGTGAGTATGCTGCCTACTATCTCCGAAACTCCGCTCTCGTCCATTCTCTTTATCCTATCCATTTTCTTCATCATGTTTAGCCCTCCTGTATCGTTCTACCACTTACTATTACGTTGTCCACGTAGAATCCACCGAAACCGGCATCCTCATCTTCGTAATGAGCGTAGGTTCCTGCGTTACAAGTGAACACTCTGAATCGGATCCGTATAACATTTCCTCTGAAATCAGACAGGTCGACGTTAAGTCTGTCAAGGTCCTCCGCATCGGTCCAGTCCGACACTCCCGATGCGGTACGTACACCCAGGTTGATAGAAGTCCAAGTTATACCGCCGTCGGTGGTTACTTCCACACGGAAACCATCTGGTGGAGCGCCTGCGAGGGTGTTGATGTTGAACTTGAAGTATGCGGAAAGATTAGCCGTCCATGCGTTGGTAAGGTCTATGGGCGAGCTGACGAGGCTGTTATCTATACCTTTCAGGAACCATGACGGATTGTCCGGATCATATGTTCCCTCGCCGTTCCACCATGCGGTGGTATCGTCTCCGTTATGGTCGTCTGTGGTAACCTGTCGCCAGACATCCTTCATGTTATCCGTAATGTTTGCATTGGGTGCCCTTGAAACCGTCAGTTTAACGTCGTCGAAGAACCAGCCGTAGCCCGTACCACTACCGTACTGTGTATAGTTGAATCTCACGCGTACGTTCTCTCTGGAACCACCCACGTTGTCTATATACGGCAATATATTCACCTGAACGTGGCTCCAGCCAAAGCTACCGCCTCCGCTGACGCCGTTCCAGGCCCAATCCATCCTCCGGCCGAAGTCGTCCAGTCGTTCAGCGGACATGTTCATGTTGCCCGTGTACGAACCGTGTGTTGGTATCACGTATCTCCACTTCCACTCACCTTCGTGTTCGAAACCTACCTGGAGGAAGGCACCGTTCATACCGGGCACTATCTTGTACTTGTGCCAGAATGTTAGACGGGCGGTGGAGTATCCTGTAAGGTCGAAGGCTGGCGTGACGGCCGTTTTGTTGTAGTTCTCGCCGGTAGGGAGACCGGGATCTGGGTCGGGATCTGGATCTTCCTCTTCAAGAATAAATCTTAACCAGTTGATATTAAAACCACTTGATATCATTTCGATTCTCATGATTTGCTCACCGGCACTCAACTGAACATCATCTACTGTAACGGTTATATAATCCTGCCAACCGCCGGTTGCATCGAAATTGATTTCACCAGTCACATCAGCACCACCGAACAATACTCTCAAATCTCCACCCGCTGAATCCGATGCCACTCGTATTTCAAGACTATAGGTTCCTGAAACATCTACATCCACTGTGTATTCAACCCATTCACCCGCATCTATCCATCCTATGTTGTAATCTCCGATAGTGTCTGTACATGCCTGTATATCTACATACTGTTCCGTACGATAATCTCCGCCTTGATTGTCTTCAGTAGTGTCGTAATATGCTATATTCTGACCGAGGACCGGATTTCCGCCACTGTCTAATACCTGGTCGTAGTTCTCTGCATGGATTCTACCAGGTATGGCATGGGGTTGGTTTGTATTTGGGTAGGGGTACTGCGTCTGCATCAACCCGGGCTCCGAAGCTATTCGACCTTCGGTAAACGGATCGGGATCGCCTCCGAATACACGTTCGTCATCTCCCGGCATCGAGGTGACGTTGCCCTCTTCCGCCTCACGTCCGGCCATCTCCTTTATCTGATATCGGATCTCCTCGAACAGGTCTATAACTTCCTCACCGGTTTCGGCGTACATATACCGACCCACATATTGATCACCTTCAAGACGATCGCCGTGTTCAGCGTCTTCGGTACGATAACCGTATTTGGATTCCTCATCAGGATAAGAAGTACTGGATGTTCCAGCTGCCCAGTACCAGAATTCAAGATTGTCGTCGTGGCCATAACCTAAATTATCGTCGTAATATGGTGACTCATAGTATCGCCATTCAGGCGCCCTTGGATATTGCTCTGTTGTACGAAGTGGTTCGCATGTCATGGCCACGTTGAATACCATAGGAGGCGCATCCAAAAGACCAGTTTGGTAACCTTCAAATGGTTGATGACGGTCCCAATAATAGTTACGATTGTCTATACCATCAGTAAGGGCGACTATAAATTCAAACCTGCTGTCATCGAACTCATCGTAATCGTCCCTTCCTACTATGTTCCAGATTGCTTCACCAATGGTGTCGAACATGGGTGTACCACCAGAAGGATATATATTATTTATATGATCGATGTAAATGGTCTTATTCGCTTCAGTCATATAAGCAATTGAAAGGGCATCCGAGTCTGGTAACGCTTTTTGAGGATTTCCATTTCCGTCAAAAGTCCATATGGCACATCTGTCTTTATCCGTGAGATTTTCGATAAAGCTTATCGTAGCGATCCGCGCCTGATACCACCTTGAATCCGGATCGTCATGTCCCACCCAATTTCCCTCATCATTCCACTGCATGGAACCGGACGTATCTATAGCGAAGACCACGTCTATGGGTATCTCCTCGGTAACCGTTTGGTTTTCGAGCGCCGGCTCCTGCAGCCAATACGACCGTGGGTCGCTGTAGGAGAAATCTTCGGTAACATTGAGGTACTTTGACGCATCCACGTCCCACTCGGATACTACATCCGTATATATCTTGTCGAAGGAGTCGCTCATGAACTCCAGCGGATGCTCCGCGTTGATGTTCATTATGGTAGCTTCCGTATGCCAGTTGGCGGTGCCGTTCTCCATATCATCCCAGAAGTAATGTACCGGCAGCCGTATCATGCCGTGATTGTTGAAGCCCATGTGATTGCCGGCGGTCTCGTTGCCTATCTCCTCCAGATTGCTTAATGGATCTATCAGTACGCGTATGGGACGTTCAGGACCCGCAAACAACGGCTGCCAGGTAACTTCAGCTGTAGTTACTCCATTTCCAGCCACATAGACGTTCTCAGAATCTATCAGAGCGTTACCGTCCTTGAATCGTACCAGTGCACCACCACTCTCGAAACCGACGTTGTGTATGGTAGCAGATAAAAGATACGAGCGGCCCAGCATGGGTCTTTGGTTCTCGATGGAGATATCAAGCGAGGACACCCGTAATTCGATACGATTGTCAACGTTACCGAACCATTTGGTCATCATGTATACAAGCTCTTGACGTACCGCTTCCGGACTGGTATCAACATCTCCGGTAAAATCAGCGTACCAATTATCTTCGTATATCGGACCATCAAGATGGAATATATCAACCCCCATGAATACCGTCATGGATTCTTCCGCATGATGACGTGAAGCTACGTTGTTTCCATTCTCATCTGTGAGGAATACGTCCGCACCTAGAACTTCGAATTTGTAAGGATCGGCCGCCATGTGACCCTCCACGTCGTAGTTAAGACCGTGCCCGATGGGATCGTCCGCTCTACCCTTAATACGATTCGGGAAGCTCATACTACCGATATCGTTCGAATCGATCCCCATCATATTCTGTAGGAAATCATGGGCACCCGTAGGTGGATCCGTAGTCAGATCATTCAGTACCTGGTTACCCATTAGGAAGAAACTGGTGCGACTCGTTTCTTCAAGATATTCGGATATCGCTTCTATATCTTCATCTTGAAGCGTGTCTGTGGAATGACCGCATACCCAGAATATTGAATTGTAATTTAATATCGTTTCCTTATCCGGACCCGGGTCATCTACGGATTCAACAGTATACACTTCGTAGGCGTATCCCAAACGGTCCAGAATCTCGGTTACATAGGCGGTGGTGTTCTCATTACCGGAATAATCGCTGCCATCATCATCGACTACCATTATGGAGAACCGTACGGTAACGTTAACGTTCACATCCTTGTAACGTATATCGTTGTTATCCAGATTAGTTTCCTCTATTTCATTGTACGGATCCGCTACCACTAGTATCTCGTGCACTCCGACGGTTTCCGCCTGCCACATGAATTCTACTCTACTATGACCACCCAAACGAGTCAAATTCCCTATGTTTGTAACATTTTGCGTGAGTATCTCATCGTTAACCCGAAGTGCTACATTGACGTTGGTGAGGTTATCCTGACCGTTGTTACGTATCACTGCCTCGATGGTAACCCAGTCCATATACATGGGCGTTGCCGTGCTGAACTTCTGTTCGGCAACGGCGATATCGTTACCACCCTTGAACTCCACACCACCCAGCCAGTTGATCACTTTGTAAACCATGTTTGTACGCGGCTGTGCATCCGGATCTCCCGGCATGCCTTCCATGGAATTAAATAGGAAGGAATTGAACATGGTCCTGTAGCCAATATTATCATCCTCGTAGCTTACTGCTATACAACCATCTACATCTTCCGCAGCACTAAAGGCACTGTCTTTAGGATCAAGATAATTTCCCGAGTATACACCGGGTACCATCTCGAAAACATCCTCTCCGTCTAAAGGTATGTTGATACCGGATATGTCACTCTGAGGTGCACCGTCACCAACGTCCTTACCTGCCTTAAGGTAAAGCTCCAAGAAATCATTCGTCGGATCTAGATCTTCCCAGATACCCTCGCCTATCAACCACAGATTACCACCGTTTTCCAGGAACTCTGTAAGGTGTACTTGATCCACATCGGTAATGGTATCTTCGGTCTCTCTACCCGTCATCCATATCACTATATCGTACTTGTTGAGAGCATATTTACCTTTGTCGTACGGTGGTCCGTTTGTCCCGGTGACTGTATATCGATCGAATTTGAAGTCGGCTGCCTTGAGGTCTTCATGCATCCTAGTAGCGTCACCATCTTCCACCTTGTCATCGTCCACTAGTAAGATGGTGGGCTGTACGTAGAGATACTTATTAGCCCCAGGATTCGGATTCAAGTTCTCTCCACCCGGCGATCTTATATCCGTCACATCCAAAGATATGTTGTGTTCACCACTGTCCTTTATGTCCCATGTAGCTCGTAAGTTACTGCTACCACCGGCGGCTATCCTTACGTTATTGAATGTATGTATTGATTTAGCTTCCTCCCCGTCTCTTGTATAATTATCATACAAGGTTACATTACAAACTGCCGAGCTACCGCCGCTGTTCTCCACAGCCGCACGGATGGAAACCGACGCCCCGTTAAGCGGTGAAACCGGGGTAAAAGTGATCTTACGGGCATCTATGTTTACGTTTGGTCTATCCAACAGGTCTGACGCAGGACCTACGTTGAGGACGATGTAGGAATCGTCGCTGCGTACGTTTTCCTCATCTCCTGTGTACATCGCGTCCAACTTCAACAGGTAAGAACCGTTCTCCTGTCTTGAAGATATTTGTATAGCCGGCTGATTCCATGCGGGATAAACAAACCTAGTTCCGCTCACGTGAATCATATCGACCGTAGTATTATCACCTTCATAACCCATCAGTGGACTTATGTCAACGGTTACATTGACATCTTCAAGCAGCTCTACGGGTCCGATTCTGGCGTATAACCTAACACTATTACCGGCGTCCACATAATTAGACCAATCCTGGGGGTAATGCACGCCCATATCCAATATTCTCACGTTCTTACTGGGGTCACCCAGTCTGAACTCGGTACGCCATACAAGTTGGCCTCTACCGGTGTCCATGACCATTAACTCCGCGTAGCCCAAGGCAGATAGTTCAGTCCAGTTATTCAATCCGAGTTTATCCGGTAGATCACCAAGATCTATCACTACATTTTCACTGATGCCCCACATATCTCCAGGGAATGTTAAGTTTACCGAGTCGTGTTCGTACCTGGCACTGCGGTATGTACCGTCGTATAAGACTATATTGAAGGCGGTGTTGTACCGTTCCAATGTACGGCCGCCCTTATGGGTAACCGTGAGTGTATAATTATCCTCCGTTCTGGCAAATGAAGTCTCAAAATCGATGTACGTTCTATGATCCGGTGCTTCCATCATGCTCACTGTTGCAAATATGGATGAGAACAGTACAACGGTTATACTCAGTATCAGTATGGTACCTACTATCTCCGAGACGCCTTTGTTGTCCATTCTTTTTATCTTCTTATTCATGTTTAGCCCTCCTGTATCGTTCTACCACTTACTATTACGTTGTCCACGTAGAAACCACCGAAATCCGCGGTATCATCTTCGAAAGGATCATACCCTGCCGCGTTACAGGTGAACACTCTGAATCGGATCCGTATAACATTTCCTCTGAAATCGGAGAGGTCAACATTAAGTCTGTCAAGGTCATCCGCACTGGTCCAGTCGTACACTCCCGACGCGGTACGTACGCCGCTGTTAATTGGCATCCAGACCCGTCCGCCGTCCATGGTCACTTCCACTCTAAATCCGTCCGGTGGTGCGCCGGAAGCGTTGTTGATGTTGAACTTGAAGTAAGCTTCCAGGAACACGGTACGTGCTCCGGTGAGGTCTATGGGCGAGCTGACAAGGCTGTTATCTATACCTTTCAGGAACCATGACGGATTATCTTCATCATACTCTCCTTCGCCATTCCACCAAGCGGTGGTCTCCTGCCCGTCGTGCCCGGTGGTGTTCACCTGTCGCCAGACGTCCTTCATGTTATCGGTTATCGGTGCGTTAGGTGCCCTTGAAACAGTCAGTTTAACGTCGTCGAAGAACCAGCCGTAGCCCGTACCGCTGCCATACTGTGTATAGTTGAATCTCACGCGGACGTTCTCTCTGGAACCGCCTTCGTCATCGATATATGGCAGTAGATTCACCTGTACGTAGTCCCACGCGAAGCTACCGCCTCCGCTGACGCCGTTCCAGGCCCAGTCCATCCTGCGGTCGAAGTCGTCCAGTCGTTCAGCGGACATGTTCATGTTACCGGTATAAGAGCCGTGGGTGGGTATCACGTATCTCCACTTCCACTCACCTTCGTGTTCGAAGCCCACCTGCAGGAATGCGCCGTTGGTACCAGGTACTATATTGTACTTGTGCCAGAAGGTGAGGCGTGCAGTGGAGTACCCTGTCAGGTCGAATGCGGGTGTGACCGCTGTCTTGTTGTAGTTCTTTCCACTTGGGATTCCGCCCGAGCCACCGCCTGCAATTAGCATGTTGAAGGACCACGAATATGGTGTGGTTTGGGTATCTCCATCAGCATCTGTGAAATCAGACACCTCTAATGTCACAGTATTCCCAGCGGTCCAATTCTCCTCGTGGCTCCAGATGAAGGTGTCATCAGGTTGATACGTAGAGAACCATCCCTCAGGCATATAACCACCATCGGGTTCGTCGCCGCCTGTTTGAGTCAATGTAGGTGTTTCAGTAGTTTCCATCGTTTTATCAAATATCACCCCTACATATTGTGATGGTATCGCTGTGTTGTCTATTGTCGGGTAAGCTTTGAGGACTGTGGGTGGGCCTTCGGTGATTGTAAAGGTTGCATCACTTGTATCTGAACCCCATAAACCACTTGTGTCATAAACAACTCCTCCTACCAAACAATTTGTACTTGGGTCGTTAGGTACGATCCACAGATATACTCCATCGTCTGGTTCGTTAGCTGCTATTAGTGTCCATGTTCCCCCACTATCAGTGGAATAATAGAGGTCTACGTAATCGATCGGATTGTCACCCTCTGTTGTGGTCCATGTGATATCATGGGTGGTTCCGGCCTGCCAAGTTTCACCACCGTTGGGATCAGTGATTGTTATGGATGGTGGCGTTTGTACAGTATATGTTACAGTAATATAAGGCTCATTTGTATCGCCATGGCCATCGAAAGTTATATAGTTATTTCTTCCATTAGCAGTATCGGTATCAATTCCTATAGCGAACCAATCAGAGATAAGTTGATTTTGAAGGTCTGTATTGGCTGTATTAGCCAAATCTAAAGTTTGCCACCCAGTATCAGACCCAAAATTCATACTACCATAGTTGTTTCCATCTTCGGTATCTGCATATAAATCGTTTGCGTCAGCTGGAACAGGGTCGTTTGAAATTTGTTTAATATATGTATCAATATTGTCACCATTGTCATAATTAACATATAAATGAAGTACTACATTATCTATACTCGCACTGTCCGGGAGACCTGAAATATCAAATTTAGCCCATCCATTAACATAATTAAAATCATACACACCTGCACGCATATCTCCGTCATATCTACCCCAACCTGAAGAAGGTTCATAAACACGCCCTGTCCACCAATTATTATCCTGAGGGTAATAATCTGAAGTTGCCATCGGGCTTGGTCCAGGTTGCACAGCCATCAATCCTGCTTCTCCACCCGTACTCCTGACCCCACTACCTCCGCCATCACTCCTAATAGTATTACCGTCACCGATGCTGGTTACGTTGCCCGCATCAGCGGATTTACCAGCTTGTTCTGATATGCTGCCGATGATGTTGCGGATATTCGTGAAAACGTTTCCTATGTCCTGTGCACTCTCTGCAAAATAATAATGTCCTATGTGTGGATCTGGATTATTGAATTCACCCATAGCGTGGTATCCGTGGCTGCTTTTGTTGAAATCTCTACCGTACTTACCCCAAGGCCAACACGATTGGTCAGCTACGGACCACATCTCTTCTTCATAGTAATCATTGCTGTAATCAGTCCAATTATGACTCCAATTTGGATCCTGGTTTGCTTCCGGGTAAGTACTGTAAGAAGGGTGAAGTGTATTAGATACTACACCAATTGTAAACACCATGGGAGGCGCTTTCAACAGACCGCTATAATCTCCCGATCCACTATCCCCTCCACCATCGTTAGTCGTTTCACCCCAGTTAGCCTTTGGGCTATATTCATCATCCTGATTGGATTCACCGTCACCTAAGGCTATGACAAATTCAAGTCTACTGATATCACTGCAGTCTGGATCGGTTTCAATGTCACCACTTGGATTACCTGAGTCGATAGTGAATTGATCAGAGATTATATACTCTATACCTTCTCCACACGCATCATAAAAGGGAGTGCCTCCGTTGCCATCCATAGTATCGAGTGTGTCGATAAAGTCTTGTTTGTTCGTCTCCGTCATGAAGGCTGCCTCTTCATTGTATTGGTCGTGGAACGTGATTATCGCTGCCCTGTCCGTATCATTCATGGTTTGTATAAAATCTTTAGCTGCTTCTCTAGCTTGATACATCCTAGAATCCGGATCATTTGGTCCTACATAGTTACCATCATCATCCCAATCCATAGAACCTGACGTATCTATCACTAGAACCACATCGATCGGCACCTGAACATCCTCGATGATCTCCTCGTCCTCACCAACTATTGGTTCCTCAAGCCAGTACGACCGTGGGTCGCTGTAGGAGAAATTATCGGTGACGTTGAGGTACTTCGAAGCGTCCTCGTCCCACATTGAGATGATATCCGTATATGCCTTTTCGTGCTCCTCTGTTAAGAACTCCAAAGGATGCTCCGCGTTGATGTTCATTATTGTGGCTTCCGTTCGCCAGTTGGCAGTGCCATTCTCCATATCATCCCAGAAGTAATAGACGGGCAGACGTATCTTGGCGTGATTGTTGAAGCCCATGTGGTCAATATCAGTGGTTTCGTTCGAGATCTCCTCCACATTGCATAAGGGATCCGCAATCACCCGTATCGGCCGCTCAGGACCAGCATATAAAGGCTTCCAAGTTAATTCCGCCGTTGCCATACCATCACCCGGTACGTAAATACTCTCCGAGCCTATCAAGGTGAAACCGTCCTTGAAACGGACAAGTGCACTGGTCTCACGGAAACCTATGTTATGGATGTCAACAGTTATCAAGTACGAACGACCAAGCACCGGACGACGATTCTCCACCACGATGTCCACAGAACTTACCCGAAGCTCGATGCGGTCGTCTACGTTACCGAACCACTTGGACATCATGTACACCAACTCCTGACGTGTGGCCTCGGGACTGGTGTCCACATCATCATCAAAATCGGTGTACCACGTATCTTCGTACACAGGGCCTTCCATATGGAACATATCTACGCCCAATAAGGCCGTCTTGAATTGACCTGAATCGTACCGTGAAGCTATGTTGTTTCCGTTACCATCCGTGAGGAATATGTCAGCATCCAAAACGTCGAAGGTGTAAGGATCCATCTGTCCACGGTCATCGGTGTCGTATGCAAGACCGTGTCCGATGGGGTCGTTATTCGTACCTATCATCCGTTCAGGGAAATTGTCCATGTCTTCCACGGAGTCCGGGTCTATACCCATGATGTCCCGGAGAAAGTCGGAACCGCCTATCGGTCCCGACTGCAGGTCATTCGGCACATGATTACCTATGAGCAGGAAACTCGTTCCGGTGGTTTCATAGAGGTAATCGGTTATCGCATTTATATCAGTATCGAGAAGTGTTGCTGTGGAATGGCCGCATACCCAATAAACGGAGTTAAAAAGATTCATCTTATCGACATCGGGCCCAGGGTCATCCACGGAGGCCACCGTATGCACTTCGTAAGCGTACCCCAACCGTTCGAGACTCTCGGTCACGTAGGCGGTTGTATTGGAATCCGTATGATCATCGTCAACAACCAGTACGGAGAAACGTACGGTGACATGAACGTTAACGCCCTTGTACCGGATGTCGTTGTTCTCTTTGTTGATCTCCTCTATATAGTTGAATGGGTCCGCTACGACCAGTACCTCGTGCCGACCGACCTCTTCCGCCAGCCAACCGAATTCGACCCTCTGCGTTCCGCCCATACCTTCGAGATTTGCTATGGTTGTCGCATTATTCTCCAATACCTCACCGTTAACCTGTAGCCTTACTTCAACATCTGTAAGATTTTCCATACCGTTGTTTCGTATCACGGCATCGATGGTCACCCACTCCATGTACTTGGGCGTTGCCGTACTGAACTTCTGTTCGGCAACGGCGACATCGTTACCACCCTTGAACTCCACACCGCCCAGCCAGTTGATCACTTTGTAAACCATGTTTGTACGCGGCTGTGCATCCGGATCCCCCGGCATTCCTTCCATGGAACTGAAGAGGAAGGAATTATACATGCTCCTGTAGCCGTGCACGTCATCCTCGTAGCTCACCGCTATAGTATTACCAGCACCATCTTTCGCAGCGATGTCCGCGTCGGCCGGAGTGAGATAGTTACCATAATATTCATCATCCAACACCTCAAATTCATCTAGAGGCTCCAGAGGTATGGTATTACCATGTACATTCCCATCCGGTATATTGCCTGCCTCCACAACCGTTTTCAGGTAATCCGTTATGAACTCATTGTTATAACCCAGATCTTCAAATATATTGGCACCGATCAACCACAGGCTGGTGCCGTTCTCCATCACCTCGGCCAGATTATCTTGGTCCTCTTCTGTCAGCGTGTTTGTGGTTTGACTGCCGGACATCCATATTATGATATCGTACCTTTGCAGGATCTCCAATGAAGGACGATGGGTGTTGTCCACGATGTGATGGTCGAAGTGGGATGCCGTCGCCTCAAGGTCTCCGTACATCAGGGAAGCATCTTCACCATCTCCTCTGACATCGTCCACCAGAAGAATGGTCGGCTGTACGTAAAGGAATTTGTACGCCTCGGGTTCGGGACGATTATATTCGCCACCGTGCCAAGTAATATCGGTCGCATTCAACGATATGTTATGTGTACCGCTATCCTTGATGGTCCAGGTGTGGAACAGATCCCGTCCGCCGCCGGCTGCCAGGGAGACGTTCTCGAAGGTGTGTATCAAAGCTGGCTCAAGATCCCTTGTATGATTACCGTACACGTTAACATCACATACCGCAGGGCTGCCGCCGCTGTTCTCCACCACTGCATAGATCTGTACATTCTCACCGTTAACAGGTGAAGTCGGATTGAAGTTTATCTTGTTCGCGTCTAGGTGTATAAAAGGTTGATCCAGGGAGGCACCTAGGGGTCCCACGTTCAGGATAATATTTACGTTATCGTCGCGTACGTTTTCCTCGCTACCCCCGTATTCAGCTTCCACTCTCAGGTGGTAGGTGTCATTCTCCTGGTCGGAATCTATGTCCATCTTATCGTCCTCTGGCGGAGGATAAACGAACCTGTCACCGCCGTCCCGTACCATAGTAAAAGTACCTTCATAACCCAACAATGAGCTGAGGTCAATAGTAACCTCAATATCGTTAAGCAGATCGGATGGCCCTATCCTGGCATACAACCTTACGCTACTACCGGCTTCAACGAAGTTTTCCCACTCATAAGGGTACTCTACACCCATGTCCTTTATTACCACCCTCTTACCGGGGTCACCCAGTCTGAACTCGGTACGCCATATGAGGTCGTTCCTACCGGTGTCCATGACTAGTATATCTGCGACGTCGATTTGGTTTAACATGTGGGTCCAATCATTATAACCCAATCTATCCGGAAGGTCACCAATATCTATCACCGCTTCCTCACCGATACCCCACATATCTCCCGGAAATGTTAAATTGACCGAGTCGTGTTCGTACCTGGTACTCCGATAAGTACCGTCATATACGGCTATGTTGAAGGCGGTGTTGAACTTCTCCAAAGTACGACCGCCTTTGTGTGTCAATTTCAGTAAATAGTCGTCCTCTTCCCTTACAAAGGAAGTCTCGAAATCGATATACGTCCTCTGTTCAGGTGTCTCCATTAAACTCACGGTGGCAAAGATAGATGCAAATAATACAACAGTGATGCTCAATATCAATATCGTGCCCACTATCTCCGAAACCGCATCGCGATCCTTATAAAACCTGTTTTTTATCTTAGACATGGCTGATGCCCCCATAATATGCTGTATACAAACATACCCATTGTAAGTTATTTAAACGTTATGTGGTAATTTCCATCCGAAGATGGTAATCTATGAAAAAAACCGCTCCTTACATCCATTAATATTAAATACATTCAAAAACTTACGGTATAAGAAAAAGAAACCACAATAGGTGAAAAACATGGGAGAAGAACCAAAGATCGGACTGATGGAGAGGGCTAGGGGCTTCATACGCTCCAAGGCCATCACGCCCTCGGATAAGGTAGACCAGTATATCACAGGACACCTTCCGGATCTGATTAGTGAGTACAAACTCGCTACTCGAAGAGATCTCGGTGGGATCGACAAGCGCATAGAATCCTTTGTTGAAGAAATAGACAACATGAAAGATTGGAAAGGGGTCACCAAAGAGCGCATTCAAGAGGCTAGGAAAAAGATCGAACTCATAGAGACAAATTACGGTATAGAGGAGGACTGAACATGTGGGCAGTAACCTTGATAATAATAATACTGATCATCGTGGCTTTCATTTTATACATGAGGCACAAGGCTAGGAACGAAGCACTGGAGAAGATGTATGGTCATATACCCAGTCATACGGAACTTTACTTTTTGGAGTACTTCGACGAGATGATAGATAACTGGGACCTGATAACAAAAAAACGGGCTGAAGAATGGTCCCAGGATATGGACGGCAGGTTGAAAAATTTAACCGTTGAGATACAAGGATTAAAGAAAAGAAGAAAGTATATCGATCCGGAACTCGATAATATAGAGAATAAAATAGGCAAGATCGAGAAGGGTATCTGGAAACAGGAGGAGAGTAGATGAGTATGGAAACCGTCATCGCTGAGAATTTTATGTACATTTTCTACTCCGTCGTTGCTATCATAATCCTTGCCATAATCGCCAAACTGCTGAATACAAGGGAACGTGAGAAGGCGAGGAAAGATGTAGCTGACATCAACCTCAAAACGAAAAAACTTGAGATGATAGAGAAGGAAAAGTACATCAAGCAGTTGAAAAACGCCTCGATGACCCTCAGAGATGATGAGAAAACGAAGATAGATGAGATAGTACATGACAAGGCCGTCCTTTCCAGAAGAGCCCTTGCCCTCATGAACGAAGTTGAGGAACGTATGCAGAGGCTGGAAAGAGGTGCCGATAATGCTAAACTCTTGAAAACACTAAAAGAGATAAAAGACGCCGAAAGAGAACTATTCGGATGATAAGGAGGATAAAAAATGTCAGAATATATCAATGAAACACCCGGTAAAAGTGAGAACGTTATGGAAAAGATACAGGATTTCCTTTTTCCCAGCGAGATAGAGATAGAAGGAACTGGTTACAGAAGAAATATAATTGATAGAAGGATTGAACTATATCTCGATAGACATTTTGACGAGTATATAGAAGAATTCGGTCTTGTTAGGGAACTGGACCTCCAGATATACGAGGATATGCACCTGAAGATAGTGGAAGATGTCGAGAACATCAAGGAGTTCCAGATGGAAGCATTGACTGAGATACACGATCTAAAAAGACGCCTTGATAGGATAGAAGAGAACATATAGGCTTTGGAGGTTACGAAACTTGCCAACCAGTAGAAGTGAAAAAAGGCTTCATAAGACCATAAACAGCTATGTGCTAGCCCAGGGAGATCAACCTTATAAGAGGTTGAAATTACTCCAGAAATACCTGAAAGCAAAAAAGATAGGCAATGTAGATCTGGTAAACTTAAAGAAGATAGTTGATCAGCATATTCAAACCATGGAAAACCGTGAGAAAAAAGATAAAGTCGAGGCGGTGCTGTTCACTAAAGAAGGTACACCGAAGAAGAACAAATACGGTAGTGCCTTCTGTAAAAGATGTTATATGTACAAGGATCATGAAAAAGAATGTCCTTACTGCGGGAGCCTCGAATTGACTTTGTAGTGTTGTGATATATATGGATACCATGCTTTATTCGGAAATAATAAGACGCCCTGTACAGCTGCCCGGTGATAAAAAAAGAGCAAAGATAGTGGAAGTAGTCGCTAGGAAAGGAAAAACACACTGGAATGCCGAAGAGATAATGATTGAGTCCGGGTTCATAGATAAAGAAGGAGCATTTTATCCCACCAAGATGTTATCTGATATATCAAAGGACGGGGATATACTCATCAAAAGATACGAGAAAGGAATGGACGTGCCAAAGATCAAAGAGGGTATATACCTTTCAAATTTGATGAAGAAACCTGTCCAAGACTCCAGGGGAAAGGAGGTGGGAAAGGTGTACGATTTCGAAATTTACGTAGGTAGAGAGCCATGGATAGTATGGAAGATACTTATCAATCCAACAGGTCTCAGCCCCACAAAAAGAAGACACCGGATACCAACGAAAAACGTACAAAAGATACAGGGTGACAAGATTATATTGTCCACCGCCGTTAAAGGAGGAAATGAATGATAGACTTAGTATTATGGCTAGCTATAATCTTTCTGTTGATCATCATATTTTATATAGTCGTCAAAAAGTTCAGGGAAAAGCCTCGGAGCCTAGTGGATGACATCGAAAAAAACCAGGTTCTGGTCAAGACAAGGGATATAAGGGAGAGACTGAGAAAAGTAAAACGTCAACGACCCATGGGTATCAAGGTATATATTGAAGATAAAAAAAGGATATGAAGTTGTTATTCATGAATAATAGCACCCAGTTAAAGATAAAAAAGAGTATAATAGGCCAACCGGGTAGAGCGAGGATATCCGAACATATGTTCGATGAACTCGGACTCAAAGAACACGGAGACTTGTTGGTCGTTGAACGTAACTCCAGAACCATCCTCGTGGAGGCATATGCCGACATACTGGTTGAAGAGGGTTACATAAGAGTGAGATGGAACGATTTGAATAAATTGGACGCTCTTGAGGAAGACACGGTTAATATCTGTCCCTACAAGCCAATTACAAGAAAGATAAAGAAGAGGGTCAAAAAGATAATAAGCTGATGTCAGACGTTGAACGGGGAAAAGTTTAAATGTGATTTACTTGATATTGATATGTCAGACAATAAAGGGTGTCAAAAATGTGTAGATACATGTACGGAAAGGATAGATGCGCTCATCCTAGGAACTTCACCATAGAATGCATAGGAGAGGATTCTTGTAAATTTTTAACTGATCAAGAAGTTGCTGATATGGACGGTATGATAATGGGTGACGATACAAACACGGAAGATGAGGATAAGTGCCCGAACACGAAATGTGGAATATACTGTGAGAAGTACAATCGTTTTTACTGCGCAGGGGAAGACAATTGTCAGACAGAAAAAGATTATCTTAAACATATGGACATGCACGGTTATACCATCTAATAGGATTCGAGATCGTCACATCCGTAGAACACACTCTGTACCTCAGTATATATGTCCTCTAGACCATTTCCTTCGTTGGAGGATACTGGTGTTATCTGCTGTCCTTCGGAGTATATCTCATGAAGACTTTTCACGAGCTCTATGCTGACGTAACTGTTTCTCGAAGTGGTCCCCCTGAGCACTGATTCCAAAGACAATAGATCTTCAGCCCAAAGGGATATCATATCCAATTCGTCATCAGATAAGAGGTCGGATTTCGAAAGTATGGGAAAGTAAGGTATATCGAATCTTAGCTGAGTAGTGATGGCCATGAGCAGCAGTGAGACGAAACCGGACGGCTGTTTCGACAATACGGGGTCAAAGAGGAACATCAGCAAAGATCTCATGCTGCCTAGTACATCCACTATCTCTCGGCTGGAGTGGCGGAAGGCAAAGAGTTCAATCTGACCCGGGGTATCTATCAGGAAGTAATGACAATCATAGGTGTCCATCACCTCACGTATCTCACGGGCTTTGAACGCCATCATATCAGCGCAGACTATCTGCGCACCATTCGGTCCAAGACCGTATTCCTGCATCACATCACTCAGTGATATCCAATCTCTGATGTCGATGTCCGGTTCGTAAGGGATATGCTCGGCGCCTGGGTCCAGGTTGACGGTTACTCCTTGGAACCCTTCTATCTCCATCCACACCTTGAACTCCTTTGTTAGAGTTGACTTTCCACAGCCGGCGGTTCCGACCATATATAGATTGACAGGCATGATACCGTAAACACCGAATAGGATAAAAAATTTCTGCCTATCCCGGTAGGGTGGAGATCATCACAGTGATCTCCTCATCTGCATCATCATCCTTGAGCTCTTCCAACTTCCTACTCGTTTCTTTGAATATCTCAGCAACTTGTTCCATGGTTTCCTCGTTAAAAGGTATCTTTTCCAATGTGACCCAGCCAACTTCGTGCTCTATATCATCACTACGCTGTATATATCTTATCCCTCTATTCACCATAGCTTTTATTATCCCGAGTGCAGCGAGTTTATACTTTTTCTTTTGCCGAGGTGTAAGCTCGTGCCATACGGAAGAAGAATCCATCATATATTCTTCTACGGCATAATATCTCTTCACTATGTTACCTTCCGTTTCCTCCCTAGCAACATGGATCAGACCAGCGTCAAGGAGGATATGTATGTGATGATGTATGGTCTGTACTGTGATCCCCATGTTCTCGGCCAGTTCACTTATCGTCTTCTCACCGTCGAAGAGAAGAGCCATTATCTGAAGTCGCGAGGCATTGGACAATATCTTGATCTGATCTATGGTCGGCTTTAGCTTTTCTACCATGTTAACACCTTAAGAGAGTATCTTAACGGTTCAATAGTACCGAAATATTTAAATATTACCCCCGCTCTAGTACAATTAAGATGTCATCTAAACGTTGTACATCTATAGAAACGCACAGGAGGTGCATAAATGATACGAAGCCATATACGGCCTTGGGACATACGGGGGGTAGCCCTGATTGTTGAAAGGCGTGGGTTAGAATGATACCCACACCCCCTAAAAACCTCTTTTATGTTCTCAGTACTCATAGGGTCAATCACCGCCCAACAAAGGGCTCATCGTTATATTCTCTTCATCGAACATCACTCCATTAGGCATTATCTGTAAATAAATATGTCCCCTGTTTAACCCAAAAATATAATTCCTATCTCGTTATCCGAGGTGTTGATAAATATGCAGATACCCGCGGGCAAAACGATAAGGAGCGAATTTGGTGGAGAGGGTGTATTGCAGAGCTTTCTCAAAGAAGGAGAGAACAAAGGGATCGAGGGCTACATTTCCACGATATTGACCAAAGGTGATGTCAGATATCAAGGAAAGCTATTTTTCAAAGATGGGGACGTTCTTGGTGCGATTCACAAAGGTAGCCAGGAACTCACAGGGAAAAAAGCCATAAGGTACATAGCAGCGGATTCAAATGATCCTGACTGCCTTCTGAAATTACATTCCTACACATTCAAATCATCGTCAATGAGCATCCATACTATCCTTTCAAGTAGGAAAGAATGGAAGGTTGAACCGGACGTTAACATATCTCTGGAATTCCAACGTGGAAAAAAAACATTAAAGAAGAAAAATAAGAACTACTCACAAACGGACACGATCTCCACAGGCGATATATCGGAAGACGATCTGGACGTTTACATGGGAGACTTTGAGATTACGGAGAGGATATCACCCCCGGCTAAGGAAGGTGAGGATATCGTAGAACGTGCCGAAAAACGGGTCCGGAAGATCAGAGAGGTAAAAGAGAAAGAAGAGATCGATAGGATACGAGAAGAACTCCAGGAACAGGCGGCTACCCTAAGGGAGAAGAAGAGAGCACTCGATGAGAAGGAGAGTAAACTAAAAGATAAAGAGGAGGAATTAAAGGAAAAGGCTTCCGAGGTGAAAGGTGAACTTCAGGAAGTCCGTAAGATATGGGCGGAGATGAGACTTGAAAGTCAGAAGATGGTCACTGCTAGTGACGAACTCGAAGATAAGATATCTGAACAGATGAAAAGAGAAGAAGAACTGGTAGAAAAGGAAAACTCCCTTAGGACTCAAGAAGAGGAACTGGAGGAATGGGAATATGATATAAAAAATCGATCAAAAAATCTTGGGACCATGGAGGAAGAGCTGAGCAGCTGGAACCGAGAGTTACAGGAAAAGGAGAGACGACTTGACACCATGGAGGAAGAAATCGAGACCCGAGAAGAGAAAATATTTGACACTGAACAAACAATCGAGGAAAAATTGTCTATAATAAAAGATGAAAAAGAACGGTTGGATGAAAAAGAAAAGCAGCAGAAGGAAGTGCAGGAAAGTTTAGATAAGACTAAAAAAGGACTTTCACTGAAAGAAGAAGAACTCAATATGCGGGAAGAAACTGTCAGCAACAAGGAAGATCTTCTAGCTGAAAAAACGGAGAAGGTTGAAGAACTCAAAGCTGGATTAAAAAAGGACAGAGAATCCGTTAGAGAGATGAAAAAGGAGCTGACGCACAAGAAAAGGGAGTTGGAAAATAAAGAGGCTGAGCTCAAAGAACGAGAAAAAGATATAGAACAGGAAGATAAGGAACTGCTGGAAAAAAGAGAAGAACTTGACGAAAAATCTTTAGAACTCAGTCAGAGGGACATCGAACTTTCAAAAAGAGACAGCGAATTGGACAGCAAGGCCGACAGAATAATAGCGGCCCGGGAGGATGTCGATGACGAAAGGAGAAAAGTCGAGGAGAAAGAGGAAGAGCTGATACTTCAAAAAGAGCGACTATCACAGGTTGAAAAAGAACTCAACAAACGTGAAAATGAGATTGAAGCCGAGATGCTTGAAAGAGAGAGTGAGTTGGACGAATTTGAAGAAGAGTTAAAAGAGCTAAAAAGATCTTTAAGCGGCAGGAAGGGAGCACTTTCCAGGAAGGAAAATATACTGAACGAAAGAGAGGAAGACATAGAAGAGAAGTACGCAGAACTTGAGAGAAAGGAAGACCAGTTCGCTCAAAGAAAGAAAGAATTGACGGACGAAAAAGCAGAACTGGATAATGAAAGAGAGGCCTTAGCACAGGATAGAGAGGAGCTAGAAAAAGAAAGAGACGCCTTACACAAAGAGATGGATGAAAGGGAGAAAAAAGTAGCGAATAAAGAAAGATCCATCCGTGAAGAAAACGAAAAACTCGAAAAACGCGCAAAGGTGTTCAAGGAAAAATTCCAAAAGCTCATGGAAGAGCGTGAGGAGTTTGAAAAGGACATGGAACAGTTAAAAGAGAAAGAAAGTGAACTTGAAGATAAAGAGGCCGAGTTAGAGGATGAAATGGAAACCAGACAAAAGGAAATGGAGCTACATGAAAAAGAACTTGAACGAAGAAAAAATAACTTGGATACACGTGAAGAACAACTGGATGAGAGGGAAAAACTCTTCGAGAAAAAACAAAAGTCTCTCAAAGAGATAAGAAAGGGTCTCGATAGTATATAATTCACACTACGATGTAAACCATTACACCTTTCTGGGCATGTAGTCTGTTTTCCGCTTGATCAAATACCACCGAGTTTGGACTGTAAAGTACATCGCTTGTTATCTCTACGCCATGGTGTGCGGGCAGACAGTGAAGTACTATCACGTCCGAACGCGCAAGTTCTACCAGCCCGCTGTTGATCTGAAATCCTTTGAAGTCCTTCATACGACGCTCTTCTTCAGTTTCGTCACCCATGGATATCCAAACATCCGTGTATAATACATCAGCATCGACGACTGCCTCTTTGGGATCGTGTGAAAGTGATACAGACGCACCGGTCTCCTCTGCCAACTCCGATGCCTTATCGAATATATCTTCATCGGGTTCGTAACCTTCTGGCGTACACACCACTATGTCCATGCCCACGGCGGCACAACCCAGGAGTAATGAATTAGATACGTTGTTACCATCGCCCACATAGACCGTTTTAAGAGAAAATGAATTTTTGTGCTCTTTTATGGTCATGAGATCCGCAAGTATCTGACAGGGATGTTCAACATCATCAAGGCCGTTTATGACCGGCACGGTAGAATGACGGGCAAGCTCCAGCATCATATCGTGTTTAAAGGCACGGTACATTATGCAGTCAACGTATCTACTTAGTACCTTGGCGGTATCTTCTATGGTCTCACCCCTTCCCAACTGCATATCCTTGGGACTTAGATATAAAGCGTGACCGCCCAACTGGGTCATACCCACTTCGAAGGATATCCGGGTACGGGTACTCGGCTTCTCGAATATCATTCCCAGACTTTTACCTTCCAAAGGACGATACAACTCGGAGTTCTTCGTCTTTTTCTTTATCTCACCGGCCATCCTCAAAATATCATGTATGTTTTCCTTGATATCCATTATCGATATCAAATGTGTGGGCATTTGTTCATCAACTCCTTTATTATCTATATGTTCCGTCCGTCAGTCTAACCATAAGGTCGACATAAAGTTTGCTGGCCTCTTCAGTTACATCGTCCGGCAGAGGGGGTATCGCAGGTTCATCCTCACCACGACGTCGAGCTTCCATAAGTTCCTTGTGATAGCCTATGTCACGATAGTACTGTCGTACGAATTCCTTGCTCTTTTCCACGAAATTGCCCTTCTCGTATTCCTTGATATCCCAAAAACGGTCTTCGTCTGCGGTGCCAAAAGTATCTATCAACATGATCTCCCTGTTTTCATCCATGGCAAACTCTTTCTTACCGTCAACATGAAGGAGTCCGTTCTTCTCAACCGTACGGTCTATCAACCTATCAATGTCCAATACCATGTTCTTGATCTCAAGATATTCATCATCCGTAAGACCGGAGATGTCTAATGCCTTTTCATATGATATCGCCTTGTCGAATTCTTCAAGTTTTGTGGTCACTTCAAAAAGTGGTTCCGGAAGTTTATCTCCGTATTCCGGCATCTCAGTAAAACCAAAATCTTTATAATCCATTTTACCTTCCTTCAGTCGGTCATTCATGGAGCCGGCAACATAGTAACGACAGATAAACTCCAGAGGGATGAGATAATTTGTTGTTTCATTGTCGATTTTACTATAATCAGAGATGGTATCCACCTTTTTAACCTTCATATTATGGTCGTCCTCCAGCTCAACGAAATGGGTCTTACCACCTAGTTCTTCATGTATCTTTTCGAACCAGTATCTGGATGTTTTACAAAGACTCTCACCCTTCCTTGGTACGTCCGTTGGTATCACCTTGTCGAAGGCCGATATGTTATCCGTAAAAAAGAATAATAAATGTTCGTCTCCCAGGTCATAGACCTCTTTTACCTTACCTTTTCTTATTAGTTTTTTCATATGTTGCACCGTTTATTTTTCCTTCGAGACTAAGATGGGTATTTAAAATTTACCTGATTTTGCAAAAATTTTTCCGCTTTTTTGATCACTTTTTTTGCGTTCCAGAAGGTAAGTTTTTTTACCGCTTTATCGTAAGGGAGCCATATGTAGTCCTGATGCTCTCTTGAGATCCTTATCTTTTTAGTTTCGGTCTTGCCCAGAAAATACGTAACTTCTTTGTGAGAGAATTCGTTTCGTTTGTAATAGGTATAATCTATGATCTCACTAAAATCATCGACTAATTCCACTTCACCGGGTGAGATACCGGTTTCTTCTTCCAGCTCACGTATGGCCGTCTCCCTAGGACTCTCACCCTCCTCTACATGACCTTTCGGGTAATCCCAGTGCCCTGCAGGGTAATGCAGTAACAAGTATTCTCTTTTTTTACCATCTCGATAAACCAAAACTCCCGCAGACCTTTCTTCTATCATTGTATCTATCCATAAAGGGGAGGATGAGCTCGCTGATGTTCCATATTCCCGTGGGCGACGTTGGCTTGCTGTACGAGTTTAGCGTACTCTTTTTCAAGATGTTCAGCGCTCTCGATAAGACTATCGGTCTCTATGTCTATGCCGGAATAATCTGAGAATTTTTTCAAAATGTTGGCTGAAGCCCTTGCGTCCGGGAGCTTGGGATTTCCCTCTGCAAATAGACCGAGTGCCTTCAATTTCTTCTCATGAGCTTCCAGGAGTATAGAGCTGGATATGCCTGAGATCGCCCCCCTATCGATTATGTCCACATGGAATTTTCTTGCTTCGTCTTCCACTGCGTGGCCACTTAAAACACCCCATACCTTCTTCTCTTCGCTCTCCGAAGCGAGAATTCCGTCGAATATGACCATCTCTCCGACGCCTATATCTTTGACCCAATCCACCAACCATGAAGCCAATGATTGTGCCAATTCGTTGGGTATTATCATGTCCGATTTTATCAACATGAAATCTTCATTACCAAAGATTCGGACCGGTCGTCGGGGGATGCCGTTGAAGATGACCGCCGTGGGCGGAAACTCATCGCAATGTAGTGCCGCCACCTGTTCCAGACCTAACGTATTGATAAGCTGTTCCGAGGCTATACCCCCTATTAAGCCAAGCCCGGGAAAACCCGCGATGATGATATCCACGTCCGGAGGCTCTTGTTCCATTACTATATTGTATGCTACCTTTGCCATTGTTATCACGTTTATATATAACCCCAATGGTCAAGTAGTATTTTATAGTTGTTAAATCTCTATACTGAAAATATATCAGATGATATTGAAATATACTAAGTAAATATTTTATACCTTTCCGTTCTTTTCAAAAGTATGGAAGATGAAGTCTACAGCAAATCCTTTATGCCGGAATTGACCGGAAGAAGAGAAGAGAAGGGGCGGTTGGAACTGCTGTGGAAGAAGGTACTGTCCGGAAAGGGTTCTACTGTTCTGATATCAGGTGAAGCCGGTATAGGTAAGACACGGCTGGTAACTGAGTTGATGAAGTTCGCCGAGAATGACAAAGCAGAGATCATCAAAGGATGGTGTCTTGCGGACACTCTTGAACCTTTGATGCCATTCATAGAAGCACTACGGGATGCCGATCTGTATCAACTCATCTCCGAAGAACCGCCACCCAAGGTGATATCCGCCTACCTTATCAATGCGGATGGGATATTGGTAAACAAGGCAGAGCGCGGGGAGAGCGATCTCGATCCGGACATATTCGCTTCCATGCTGACCGCCGTGGGTAATTTTGTGGGAGATTCCCTGTCTATGATAGGCGAAGATGGTGCAAACGAACTCAACTCCATCGGATACGGTGAACACGATATTTTGATCCAGACCGTTGGCAGTCTCTCTCTGGCGGTTGTTATAGAAGGAGAGGACAACGAATTCCTTATAAACGATATGGTGAAAACCCTTTACGACATAGGTGACCAGCTAAGCGACTGGGACGGAAACGTGAAAAGGGCCGAGGAGATCGCACCTAAGATATCCTGGTTCGTAGATTCCGGTAAATACGAAGGTAAATATCTGGTGGACGATCCGAAGATCAAACAGGAGAATCTCTTTGATAACGTACTTATGGGCATCCAGAGACTTTCATCTGACCAGCCAGTAATACTGTTTTTAGACGACATACAATGGGCCGACCATTCTTCTTTGAAATTATTACATTACCTTGCCAGGAACACTCGAGAATACAAAGTGATGATCATTTGTACCTACAGACCCGAAGACGTTATGCGGTTGGATGATGAAAAGACACACCCTTTGAAAACTACTATGCAGAACATGAGCAGGGAGGGACTTTTTGAAGAGATAAAACTGGAACGCTTGGATGAATCAACGGTAAAGGAATTCATCAAAAGGACGCTGGGAGAACTAGATATCAACGATGAGTTCGTCAAGAAGATATACGGAGAGTGTGAGGGAAATCCCTTCTTTCTTCTGGAGGTGATACAGATGCTGGTAGGGGAGGGATACCTTACAGAGGAGAACGGTTTGTGGAGTGCCGAGGGGACCACCGACGATATCCATATACCTTCCAAGATTTACGATGTCGTTGTAAGAAGATTGGATAGATTGATCGGAGAACAGAGAGATCTTCTTGAATGTGCCAGCGTGGTCGGTGATGAGTTCGAAAGCGGAGTGGTGGGCGAGATGGCCGGTATCAACAGGATAAAGCTTTTGAAGAACTTGAACGATATCGAAAGAACCCATAATCTGATACATTCCGTTAAGAAAAAGTACCGGTTCGACCACAACAAGATACGGGAAGTCCTTTACACTAGTATAAATCAGGAATTGAGAGAGGAGTATCATCGTGTCGTTGCTGAGAGTTACGAGAGATTGTACAGCGACACGATGGACGAGGCTTTAGTTCATATCGCACACCATTATTATAATGCAGGGGACGAAAGGGGCGTCGAGTATCTACTTGATGCCGGAGATAAGGCGGTGGAGCGGTACGCTAACGAAGAAGGGGTCATACTGTACAATAATGCGTTATCACTCATGGATGGTAATGACATGGAATCACAGAAGAGGGCTCTGGAGGGACTAGGGGACCTGTTCTATGTGATCAGTGGGTACGACAAAGCACTTGAGAGATACCGAAGTGTTTTGGATTTTGTTAAAGATGATAAAGAAAAAGGGCTTTTATACGGAAAGATAGCTAGTGCGTTGGAAAAGATCGGTAAATACGGAGAGTCTCTAGAATATGCGGAAAAAGGTCTCTCTTTGGTAGATACGGATGATGTGGAAAGTTGTATGCTGCTGAATAATAAGGGATGGGCACTTATGAGACTGGGAAAGTATGATGAGGCTATCAATGTATTCATAGAGGGAATGGAACATGCTGATATGCTTCATGAGATGAAAGAAAAGGGGGAATCCCTTCATGATCTTGGGACTGTGTACCTCCGAAGAGGTGATTTTGACCGGGGCGAAGATTATCTAGAGAAGGCCATCGAACTCAGAAACGATATTGGAGATCTGTTAGGGCTTGGTGCGTCCTACAACAATATGGGCCTTATTTCCTGGAATAAAGGCGAATCAGATAAATCCCTTACGTACTTTCAGCAGTGCAAGGATATCTTCGAGAAAATAGGTGGTAAACTTGGTATCGCCACTGCCCTGAACAATATCGGTGTGCTTCTATGGGTAAAAGGTGATCTGGACAGGGCACTGGAACACTATCAACGAAGCCATGATATCGAAGAGGAGATAGGAGACAAGTTGGGCATCGCAACCTCCATACATAACATCGGAGCGATATACAGGGATAAAGGCGAATTGAATACATGTATCGATCACCTTCAGCGGAGTTTTAATATTGTTAAAGATATAGATGACAAGTGGGGCATAGCCACCTCAACACATAACATCGGAGTGGTCCACAGGATAAAGGGAGAGTTGGATGAAGCCCTCGGGTTTCACGAAAGGAGCCTTGAGATACGTAAAGAGATTGGTGACAAGAAAGGTATAGTAGAAAGCATGTGTGGTGTAGTGGAAACGTGCCTCAAGAAGAAAGATATGAAAAAGGCGGAGGAAGATATTAAGGAAGCGCTAGATTTAGCTGTGGAGATCGGTGGAAAGGGTGAGGAAACCATGTGTCGTAAAATTATGGGCATGGTGTATAGAGAGCTGGAAGATTGGGAGAAGGCTGAAGTTGAATTTGAAAAGGGGATAGAGATGCTGCAGGGGGAAGGGGATAAGAAGAACCTGTCCGTCACATATTACGAATACGGCTTGATGTGGAAGGCAAGGGGTGAAGTTGAGAAAGCTGTAGGATATCTTGAAAAAGCTCTTTCATTTTTCGAAGAGGCGGGCATGAAGCTTTGGGCTGAGCGAACGAGAGAAGCTATCGCGTCTTACTGAGCCCGATTATTTTAGTAAACCCTATATACTGTCCATGGGTTTTCTGTGACATGGAAGAAGATTTCCACAATAATTCATTTACACCGGAATTAACCGGAAGACTGATGGAGATGGATAAGCTAAAGATGGTGTGGAATAATACTCGGAAGGGAGAAGGCTCAACTATATTTATATCAGGTGAAGCAGGTGTAGGCAAAACACGGCTGGTAACTGAGTTGTTTAAGTTGATCGACAGTGCACAGGTGATCAAGGGATGGTGCTTAACGGACTCTCTTGAACCTTTGATGCCATACAAAGAAGCACTGCGGGATGCCGATCTGTACCACCTTATAGCGGAAAGTGCGCCGCCAAAAGTAATGTCTGCCTATCTGATCAACGATTCAGGCTTGTTGATCACAAAGAAGGAGCGTGAAGATAGTGACCTTGATCCGGATATATTCGCTTCCATGCTAACTGCCGTAGGTAATTTTGTGGACGACTCTCTGGTCATGATGGGGAATAAAGGGGAAAGTGAACTCAATGCGATAGGATACGGAAGATTCCAGATATTGATACAAACCCTCGGCAACCTGTCTCTAGCGGCGGTCATCGAAGGGAGTAACAGTGAGTTTTTGATCGACGACATGAGAGGGACTCTTCTTGGATTTGGCGATAAATTAGAGTCGTGGGACGGAAACGTGAAAAGGGCCGAGGAGATCGCACCTAAGATATCCTGGTTCGTAGATTCCGGTAAATACGAAGGTAAATATCTGGTGGACGATCCGAAGATCAAACAGGAGAATCTCTTTGATAACGTACTTATGGGCATCCAGAGACTTTCATCTGACCAGCCAGTAATACTGTTTTTAGACGACATACAATGGGCCGACCATTCTTCTTTGAAATTATTACATTACCTTGCCAGGAACACTCGAGAATACAAAGTGATGATCATTTGTACCTACAGACCCGAAGACGTTATGCGGTTGGATGATGAAAAGACACACCCTTTGAAAACTACTATGCAGAACATGAGCAGGGAGGGACTTTTTGAAGAGATAAAACTGGAACGCTTGGATGAATCAACGGTAAAGGAATTCATCAAAAGGACGCTGGGAGAACTAGATATCAACGATGAGTTCGTCAAGAAGATATACGGAGAGTGTGAGGGAAATCCCTTCTTTCTTCTGGAGGTGATACAGATGCTGGTAGGGGAGGGATACCTTACAGAGGAGAACGGTTTGTGGAGTGCCGAGGGGACCACCGACGATATCCATATACCTTCCAAGATTTACGATGTCGTTGTAAGAAGATTGGATAGATTGATCGGAGAACAGAGAGATCTTCTTGAATGTGCCAGCGTGGTCGGTGATGAGTTCGAAAGCGGAGTGGTGGGCGAGATGGCCGGTATCAACAGGATAAAGCTTTTGAAGAACTTGAACGATATCGAAAGAACCCATAATCTGATACATTCCGTTAAGAAAAAGTACCGGTTCGACCACAACAAGATACGGGAAGTCCTTTACACTAGTATAAATCAGGAATTGAGAGAGGAGTATCATCGTGTCGTTGCTGAGAGTTACGAGAGATTGTACAGCGACACGATGGACGAGGCTTTAGTTCATATCGCACACCATTATTATAATGCAGGGGACGAAAGGGGCGTCGAGTATCTACTTGATGCCGGAGATAAGGCGGTGGAGCGGTACGCTAACGAAGAAGGGGTCATTTTCTACTCTAACGCATTGTCGCTCATGGAAGATGATACTGAATATTCAAAGAGGGCATTTGAGAACCTTGGAGATATTTATGCCGTTCTTGGTGAGTATGATAGAGCGACCTATTATTACAATAATGCTTTCGAGATAGCGGAGAAGGATAAAAATAAAGCTGCTTTACATGGTAAGATAGCAAAGGTCTATGAAGAGACAGGAGGATACGAAGAATCTCTTGAGCACATCAAGAGAGGTTTATCACTGGTCGATGTAAACGGTATAGAATTGTGCAGGCTACTTAGTAACAAGGGCTGGATGTATATAAGACAGGGGGAGTTTGATAAGGCCATCAAAGTCTTCAAAAAGGGGATGGATCATGTGGTGAAATTTGATAAGGCAAAGGAAACTGGACAGGCATTGCATGATCTTGGCACGGTGTATATCTACAAAGCGGATTATGATGAAGCAGAGGACTATTTGAGGAAAGCAATAGCTATAAGGGAGAAGAATGAAGATTTAAAGGGACTGAGTAAATCATACAACAACATTGGACTCATACACTGGAAAAAAGGCGATACGGACAAAGCATTAGAATATTATATGCGGAGTCTCGATATCGACGAAAAGGTAGGTGATAAATCGGGTATCGCAACATCACTCCACAACATCGGTACCGTTTATAGTAATATCGGCCAACTGGAACGGGCAATGGAATACTATAAACGGAGCCTTCATATCAAAAGGGAGACCGGAAGTAAATCAGGTATCGCTGATGGCCTTAACAACATAGGTAATATTTATCGGAACATAGGAGCACTAGATAAAGCTCTGGAACACCACAAACAAAGCCTTGGGATACGGGAAGAGATAGGAGATAAGATGGGCATCTCGCTGTCACTTTACAATATAGGTGGCGTACACAGAGATAAAGGTGAGATCAGTAGGGCTCTGGAATATTATGAGAACAGCCTTAAGATACGGGAAGAGATAGGTGATAGATCAGGTGTTGCTTCCTCGCTCCACAAAATCGGCAGAACCTACAGTGATAAAGGGGAGATTGAAAGGGCTCTGGATTGTTATGAGAGGTGTCTTAAGATACGTAGAGAGATCGGGGATAAACAGGGGATGATAGTAACTCTTTGTGGTGTTGCAGAAACAAGTATTGATAAAGGAGATATCGAAACATCTGAAAAATATGCTGAGAAGGCATTAAATTTAACTATGGATATTGGTGGGAAAGCTGAAGAAATTCTTTGTCGGCGAGTGCTTGCGATGGTGTATAGGGAAAATAGGAAATGGGAGGAATCTATAAAGGAATTCCGTAAGGGGATCCGGATGTCGAAGGATATGGACGATGAAAGAGAATTGTGCATCACATATTACGAATTCGGCTTGATGTGGAAGGCAAGGGGGGAAGTAGAGAAAGCTGTAGGATATCTTGAAAAAGCTTTTTCATTCTTCAAAGAGACAGGAATGAAGCTTTGGGCTGAGCGAATGAGAGCTTCACTTGAGATATAAGAGATATACCCCATGTATAGTCAAGGACATAACTTTCTTCATGTTCTTGACATCTAACCTGAAAGCCTCTGGCTTTCATTAGACCGTAGGAATTTAGAATTCCTACTATAGTGGCACACGTACGAGTCAAGACTTACAAATTCGTGTGCCACATATAGTCAAAAACCGGATAATAAGTCATAAACGTTCGGTTCTCGACTATAAACAGGAATGATATTCCTGTGACACTCAGAAAATACTTGATTTTCTAAGTTAATTGAAATTTCTGTAAGAAATTTCAATACCATCGGGAATTTGATTCCCGAAATGAGCAGTGGAGGACATCCGCAACGAGTAGTGAGGATGAATGTGGGACTGCGTCCCGATCATCACACGGGCAATGCCCTGCGGATGAAGTGGGGCGAAACCAGAGGAATAATCATTCCTTCTTTCACGAAAGTGTAACTTTCATGATCGAAGTGAGTTCCACACCACAACGAATTGTTAAAAAGTTGTGTCTTGAGTGTTTCTAGATAGAAACCGATAGACAAGAGGATGACAATCCTTGGTGTCTTCCACTATAATTTCCCTTTCTGGAAGGGTAGTCAGGGTTCTCCATCGATACGGATATAGAAGATGACACTACCGATGCGGGAGTACCTATATGGTTACTGATCCCGGCATTGCTGATAGTACTCGCTCTGGTACTGTTCATGATGTGGAAGAAGGAGCGGGAGACAGGGACTGAGGATGAAGATGAGGTCGAAGAGGAGATCGCTCGGGGTGAAGATGAGGTTGAGGTGGAAGAAGACTTAGAACCGGAAGACACAGATTAGCAGGACGAAAGTTCGTGTGTGATATTCCTCACCGGTATTCTCGGCAGCGAACACTTGTATACTTGTGCACACATACATAAAAACATTTAAATAGGGGGGGGGGAATATAAGTCCTTTCATGATTAAAAAAAAAGCAACAAAACCCATGGCATCGGTGATGGTGATAGTAGTGATTATCAGCTTAACTTTGGTGTCATTCGGTATAGGAAATGTAAGTGCGAGCGAAGTTAGTGATGAAGATATTGATGAAACACGTTCTACAACGTCAAGCGGAGGAATAAGAACACCTGCCGAATGGGAAACTGTTGATACTGTAGTGATAACATCCCATGGAGAAGACAATTCTGAACTTCGAAAATATTTCAACAAATTAGAATTATATATTCCAGTTGCGGTCAATGATTTCCAACCCACGAACCCTAACGACGCTCATATTTATATGAGAGATTATGGCCCTATCACAATTATGAATGGTATGACAAGAGAGTATAATTCATTGAATGGAATAACAGAGCCGTATACTGATGAAAGGACTGGTGTGACCACATATCCTGTCCGGGATATTGTAGATGATTTTGATTCTGAAGCTGCAGTAAATTTAGAACCATTACCAACATGGCAAGGCGGCGATTTCATGATCGATAGCGGGGGTCTATTTTTCAGTGGCAAAGATGTATCTGGGAATAATAATCTTGATGCTTATGGAATATACGATACACATCATTTTGGTACGGAACTAAATGATCATATAGATATGTATGCCAAATTGGTATCTGAAAATACTGTCATTATATCTGAAAGGATAACAGACGGTATCCCATCAAATTCTCATGGGAACGGTGAAGCGTTAACGCCCGAAGAAGGAGATTTTCTTGATGGAATCGCGAGTTACTTTGAAAGCACCACAGCTAGAAATGGAGAAGATTATGAGATATACAGAGTTCCAACTTGGAAAATGCCAAAACATACTAGTGGTAAAGTACTCGTAACCTATACTAATTCATTGATTGTGAACGATAGAGTGATTATTCCTATATATGGATATAATTGGCCATATGGATATAATTGGGATGACCATGTGGCAGAGTACGGCGGTATATATTATGATGCGATGCCGGATTATTCCAGAAAATCTGTTAACTCTCGTGCGGTGCATTGCACAACCATGCAGATCGCAAAAGAAAACGCGGCTCCTAGCATAGAAAATGTAG
>CAZAMQ010000022.1:0-21297 GCA_964486225.1 uncultured Thermoplasmata archaeon
TATCTCCATTGAAGCGGTACGTTCTGCAGGATTACGAGAGCCGGCCGCCGCATCTCGCAAGCGAGACCGAGGGGTTGACGGCATATATCGAAGATGAGTTGGGCGAGATTATGGATTCATTAGGAAGATACCGTATGGAGGTCGAGTTGAGAGGATGGCTGTGAAAAAGATTTCTTTGACGAGAGAGAATTAACACTTATGAAGAGTGCCTATAATATATATCGCGGGTAATTGTTGCCCGTAGCAACCAAAATGATCGACCAATCTACGCGCCGCAGCTTTCACAGTATACATCGCCTTGATAGCCTAGCTCACCGCATTTTTTGCATCGCCTGGTTTTTTCCAATAAAACCACCTGGAGACCAGAAGGTATTTTGGATATATTTATTTTTCTGATACATGAGCAAGATTCACCGTGAGCAAAAGTATTAAAACATCGAGACGAGATATCATGATATCATGAAAGAGAACAAAACTAAAGGGTTTGTGATACATGAGACTATCGTCCCCTTTTCATCAACTTCTTCCGTTTCACTCCAGAAGTATGATGATACGTAGGACTTCCGTCCCTCTTTCCTCACATCAAGGATGTGACGACTGGGAGGAATTTGTCAAAATTCTTGCGTAAGGAAGTAATCGACAGGTTGCGTAGATGCCCGTACTTCGATGAACTCAAATTTGTTTATCTGTACGGCTCATACGTGCGGCTCATACGTGACGGGAGGGATGACGGAGAGATCGGATATAGACGTGTGTCTCTACTACGATATCGACGACAGACACGAACTTCATAGAACGCTGCTCAGGATAAGCGGTTCCTTTCCGGATAAATATGATATCCAGATGTTTCAGCTGCTCCCGCTGTACGTCAAAAAGGAGGTATTCAAGGGCGAGCTCATATACTGCGATGACAAGGGCTTCGTTCACGATGTTGCCCGTAGGGCCGTCAAGGAGTACGACGATTTTGAACCGAGACACAAATATATTTTGTACGGAAAGGTAGGTGTAAAAGATGCTGAGTTATGAATGAAAGGATATTGAACAAACTATCGGAAGCGAAAGACAATGTAGATCTGGTGGAAGAGATCAAAAATTCTGCCTTATAAACAGATCTTATACCTTGAGAATACATATCAATCTCTACAATATCCGTCGTATGGCACCGACCAGTTTGTCCGGTTCCCTCAAACCGTTGGCCGCCGGTATGCCCAGTTCGCTCTCGTATCGTTTTACCCATCCAGTCACTTCTTCCTCACCCATATTCTCCGGGTTGATACCCAGTGCGATGGTCGGAGCGCCTGAGAACACTTTGATAATCTCGATCTCTTCCTGTGGCGTGGGCATGTGCCATCGGATCTCGTCTTCTCTGTAGTGCCGGTACTTTCTGGAGGGAGAGTGTTGCAGTATCACTCCGTCGGGCTGGCTGGCCGCTAGTACCGCTCTGGAGCCGCACACGTAGGCAGGATGAGATATACTTCCCTGACCTTCCACCAGTATAACATCCGGTCGATGGTCTTCCCACGCACGCCATATCTGATACTCCAGTTCGCCCACCATGTAGTCCGGGATGGTGGCATCCAGTGGAAGTCCGTATTCGGCACCCTGGAGCAGTCCGGTCTGTCCGGTGGCTATCCACTGTACTTCAAGAGATTTCTTCAATACTTTGAATACTTCTAGTAATACGGTCCTCTTCCCGATAGAACTGTCGGTCCCCATGAAGGGTACGATTTTGGAACCTATGTCTTTCCTTCGGTTGGCGAAGTAGTGAAGCTGGTCCAGAGGTGGCGATATTCTTAGATCCGTGAGTTTAACTCCGTATTCTTCGGCGAGTGCTGACAACTCTTCATCGCTACCCAGATGATGATGCAGTCCGGAGATGACATTCATGCCTTTCTTTATAGCTGTGATAACATGGGTCCTAAAATTATCGGGAAGGAATCCGCCTATGGTGGCCACACCGACTATAAGTATGTCCGCATCCACTTCATCTACGGAGGAATATATGGGTACGGATTTACACCGAGGCACCACCTCGTCCGCACTGAGGCCGGCGAATTTGAGCTCGATGACCCCGACTATCTCATACCGTGAACTGTACCTCAACAAACCGTGGGCGGTTTTCGCAGTTGATCTATCCAGATAACCATCCGTAAGTATGAGTGCTCTATTCATGGAGCTAGTACATACCGTGGATAGTCATAAATCTTTGGCCATTTTAGTTGATATTTTGTGCTTCATTAGCGTAGATATGGCAAATCGGTCAAAAATAATATCGTTCTTTCAGAAACTTTTTAAAGTATTTAAGACCTATCCTGTTACTCCAAAGGAGGTTTCCCCATGGAATACATATACCTGGATAACGCAGCAACCACAAAAGTTGATCATCGAGTGAACAAGGCTATCGAAGATTATTTAGAAGATTGTTACGGCAACCCTTCCAGTCTTCACAAGATGGGGCGAGAGAGCTCCGCTGTGGTTGCAGAAGCAAGAACACAAGTAGCTGAACTCATCGGCGCAAAGGAGCGCGAAATAATTTTTACCGCTGGCGGTACGGAAGCCGATAATCTTGCCATCAAGGGCATCGTACGAAAGAACAAAGGTAAACATATCATCACCTCCTCCATAGAACATCCTGCGGTTTACAATACATGCAAGTACCTTGAAAGGCACGGTTACGAGGTCACATATCTGCCTGTGGACAAAGACGGGCTGATAACACCAGAAGATTTCGAAGAAACTATCAGAAAAGATACTGTACTTGCATCTATAATATATGCAAATAATGAGATCGGTACCATAGAGCCTATAAAGGAATTATCCGAGATCGCACGGGAAAAGGACGTGATATTTCATACGGACGCAGTGCAAACAGTAGGTAAATTGAACATTGACGTAGAAAAAACAGGCATAGACCTATTATCACTATCCGGCCATAAAATCCATGCTTCAAAGGGTGTAGGCGCTCTTTACGTTGCCGATGGTATAAAACTTGAGCCCATGGTGCACGGGGGTGGTCATGAAAAAGGCCTTAGGTCGGGTACCGAGAACGTAACATGCATAATCGGTCTCGGAATTGCCTGTGAAATAGAGCGGACGGAAATGAAAGACCATATACCGGTCATGAAGACGATGAGAGATCGGCTGATAGACGGGATAATGGAAAATGTAGAAAAGGTTAAGCTAAACGGACATCCAACGAAGAGGCTGCCGAACAACGCTAATTTTTCTTTTGAAGCCGTGGAGGGAGAATCCCTGGTCTTACAGCTGGATGCAAGAGGGATAGGGACTTCCACAGGCTCTGCATGCTCTTCGAAAAAACTGGAACCGTCGAGTACATTGATGGCCATCGGTCGTGGAGAAGTAGAGGCACACAGCTCTTTAAGGCTGACATTGAGCCGATTTAACACTATGGAAGAGATAGATAAAACACTAGAGACCATCCTGGATGTAGTCTCTAATCTAAGAAAGATGTCTCCCCTTTGGGAGGAGTAAACAGGTCAATGTTCGAGATCAAACTTAGGGACGGCATGGCTAGGATCGGTGAGTTTGACACATCAAATGGTCTGATAGACACGCCAAATATAATGCCTGTTGTGAACCCTAACGTGAAATTGATCACACCCCGTGAATTACAGAAAAAGTTCAAAGCCCAAGTACTTATCACTAATTCATATATTATCTACCAAAGTCAAGAATTAAAAGAACATGCATTGGAAAAAGGGGTCCATTCTTTGCTTAACTTTGACGGAGCGGTCATGACGGATTCCGGCACATTCCAGGCACATGTTTACGGTGAACTAGATATCGAGCATACCGAGATTTTAGATTTCCAGATAGATATAGGCTCAGACATCTCTACCATACTCGATATGTTCACCGAGCCTACGGATGATGCATCTGTTGTAAGAACTAAGATAGATATAACGGTGGAACGAGCCAAAGAAGCCATGAATAGATATGGGGATGACTCCCATCATATCGCCTTACCCATACAAGGCGGAATATATACAGATTTAAGAGAAGAATGCGCTAGACGGCTTTCCCAATTGAAGGGAAGTTTTTATCCGATCGGCGGTGTCGTACCCCTTCTGGAGAATTACAGGTATTTTGACCTTGTAAAGGTGATAATCACCTCTAAACGCGGATTAGGGCCTTCGGGCCCTGTTCATCTCTTCGGTGCGGGACACCCTATGCTCTATCCTCTAGCCGTATTACTCGGGTGTGACCTCTTCGATTCCAGTTCATATGCCAAGTACGCAAGGCGCGGTGATATGATGTACCCTGACAGCACCAGGAATATAGACGACATAGAGTACCTTGCATGCCTATGTCCCGCCTGTTCGGACTTAACGATCAAAGAACTCAGAAATATCGGTGCCGATGAAAGGATAAGAAGGATCGCAGAGCACAATTTATGGGTCAGCTACAGCGAGATCGAAAAGATTAAACAAGCCATACGAGAAGGGTCATTATGGGAAATGGTGGAACGGCGAGTAAGGTCTCATCCTTATCTTCTCCATGCCCTAAGTGCAGTGACTTCAAACTGGAAAACCCTTGAATCATACCAGGCCAGAGGTCGGAAGAAAGCACTTTTTTATACGGGAAAGAGCACCCTTGAGCGACCTGTCATACAGCGTTTAAGGGAATGGATACTCGAAAAATATTTGCCACCGGTTGACGGACCGACTGTAATTTTTAAAGGGCTGGAAGGTAAAAAACCATACAACCGATATTTGACCAAAGAACTAAATGTATTATTGCCCGACCACCGGGTGAATCTAGTGATGCAAACACCACTCGGTCCGGTTCCTTTGGAGATGGATGAAGTATATCCTGTCGCCCAATCAGTATTTCCGGAAGATATGAATGACGAAGCATCTTTACATAAATATCTTGATCGAGGAGATATCAACGACGTTATCTACTGGGAAGATATGGGAACACTTGAATCTCTGGATAAGAGTAAGGGGATGCCGTTAGAAGAGATGAGGGTTCACAGTGTTTGTGAATACCAATTATGCCAGGGTGCAGGTACGGTTTTGACGGCAGGTGAGTTAAAATTCATAAAGAATCGCAGGGGTCGAATAAGGAACATTTTTCTTGAAGGTAAGCACATACTTTCCATGCGTCACTATGACGGATTGTTTTCTCTTAAAGAGGAGGGGGCAAAACTGCTGCACAAGCATTTTCATGCACCTGTAATGAGGATACAGGTGACGGAAGATAGTGCATCATACAATGCAGAAGGGAAAAATGTGTTCAACGGTTTTGTCACCCATGCATGGGAGCAAATCCGCCCGGGAGACGAGGTCTTGATCGTAGATCCCTATGATTCCCTGGTGGCAGTAGCAAGGGCCTTCAATAGTCCTCATGAGATGCTTGACTACGATATAGGCTTAGCCGCAAGAACAAGAACAGGTATCTCCCCGATTCAATCTTGATCGTCACCCACTATCTCGATGAGGTTCGGGTCGATCTTTTTATCTTCTTTTTTGTCAACGGCTAGATCCGTCTTGTATCTTTTCACAGGACTCCAGAATTTGGAATTGCATTCTTTACATTCCGTTGCATATACATCTACCGGAGCTTTACATGTGGGACATACGTATTCTTTTTCATCTACTATAAAGGGCTCTCCACATTCCGGGCATACCTCATCATCATCTGAAACTTCAACACCACATAAAGGGCATGAATACCTGTCGGTTTCAAATTCCGCACCGCAGTCCATACAGATAGTGGAATCCGCATCTACATGTCCATGGCAGCGTGGACATTCGAACTCTCCCTTTCTGGATCTATCGATCCTTTTATTGTCCTTTTTTTCAACGGTCTCCCTTCCGTACCCTTCGTAGACGTATAATAGATAAAATATCGTAATAAGTAATCCGATGATCATTACGATGAAGGGTACAGCCGTTGTACGAGTTATAGCGAAGGGTTCAACTAACATCTCAGGATTGATTTTGTGGATTGTATTTAAACATTATGTATTACATCTTTCTTCCATCAACCTAAAATATTACCCCCTTTATGACGTGATGATGCGAATAGCTGTAGTACTAAAGGATAGATGTCGTCACGATAGATGCAATCATCAATGTATCCAATACTGTCCAAAAGTGAGAACCGGGGACGAAACCATCGTAAAAACAGAAGATGGAGTTCGTATCTCGGAAGAATTATGTGTCGGATGCGGGATCTGTGTATTAAAATGTCCCTTCGACGCTATCAAGATAATCAACCTTGCAGAAGAGCTTGAAAAGGAGATCATTCACCGTTTTGGTGAGAATTCTTTCAGACTCTACCGCTTGCCTATCCCACAAAAGGACAAGGTGGTTGGCATATTAGGGGCCAATGGAATAGGGAAGACCACGGCCATTAGGATCTTATCCGGTGAGATAATACCCAATCTCGGTGCCTATGAAAAAGAGCCGTCCTGGGATGACATACTCGGCCGTTATTCCGGAACAGGACTGGTGGAATACTTTGAAAATATAGCCGACGGAGAATTTGAGACATCCGTAAAACCACAGTATGTGGACAAGATACCCGCTCATTACACAGGAAAAGTAGAGGAGCTTCTGACCAGGGTGGGGGACGGTTACATGAGGTGGGTTGAAAAGCTGGATATAGTGAACACCCTGGATGCACCCATAACCACTCTCTCAGGTGGAGAACTACAGAGGGTAGCCATCGCCGCCGCGTCAACGAAGGAAGCGGATATATATTTTTACGACGAACCTTCGTCGTACCTTGATATAAAGCAGCGTCTTAACGCTGCTAAGGTGATCAAGGAAAAAAGCATAGAAAGCCAGGTTATGGTCATCGAGCACGATATTGCCATCCTTGATTTTCTCGCGGATTCCACACATATCATATACGGTTCCACCGGGGCATATGGTGTGGTCACGCAAACCAGAGGCGTTCGGAGAGCCATTAACACTTTTTTGCATGGATTTCTGAGTGAAGAGAACATAAGATTTAGAGATGTCGAGATAAAATTTGAAAGCCACGCACCTCGGAAAGACTGGCACACCGAACCTTTGATCCAGTACGGAAAATTAGTAAAAGAGTGGGACAACTTCAAACTGGAAACAGAATCGGGTATAGTACCAACGGGAGAGGTGGTTGGTATCGTTGGGCCCAACGCTACAGGTAAAACAACATTCGTGAAGATGCTCGCAGGTGTGATCGACCCTACCGAAGGTGATATAAAGTCAAGCATGTCCGTCAGTTACAAACCACAGTACATAAAACCGGATTACAGCGGTAGAGTAATGGACCTTTATCATACTTACATAAGCGATATGTTTGATACTAACCTCTTTCAATCTGAAGTAGTGAAGCCTTTGGATTTGAAATCTCTACTCGAAAGAGAATTGTCCAATCTCAGTGGTGGAGAACTTCAAAGGGTTGTTATAGCCCTCTCCCTAGGCCGTGAAGCGGATCTTTACCTGATAGATGAACCAAGTGCCTACCTTGATTCCAATATGAGGATGGAGACTGCAAGAGCGATAAGGCGGTTCATGGAAAAGACGAACAAGGCAGGGTTGATAGTGGACCACGATGTCTATTTCATAGATTATGTCTCAGACATGATAATGAACTTTTCGGGAACCCCTGGAGTGCAGGGAAAAGGTGAAGGGCCCTTTGAGATGAAGGAGGGGATGAATAAATTCCTGAAGGCGGTCGACATAACCTTTAGACGGGATCCGGACACCAACAGACCCAGAGTGAATAAAACAGACTCTCGGTTAGATCGTCAGCAGAAGGCGGAAGGAAAATACTATTATACCGATTGAAAAAAATAATCCTACTTTCACATCCCTCTGTCGGTATGATATATATAGTCCGTTAACCATGTGTGAATAATGAAGATGACAGGCAGGGCGGATCTTCCCCTTCACGGTGGAAAGGCACCCCGCTGGCTTTTCCGCAGGATGGTGGAACTGAGCGGTGCGATAACCGAAGTTATCATCTGTGAATATGGTAGGGAAGAATTCTTGAAACGTGTAACCGACCCCTACTGGTTTCAATCATTGGCGTGTACAATCGGATTCGACTGGCATTCCAGTGGCACCACCACAACTACCTGTGGAGCGTTGAAGGTCGCACTCGATCCCGCCGAATTAGGTATAGCCGTTCTGGGTGGTAAAGGTAAAACATCCCTCCGTACACCGGAGGAGATACAGGCACTCGACGATTTATTCTCTCTCAGGACATCAAAGCTGGAGGAGTTAACATACGCTTCTCGGATGTCCGCAAAGGTGGACAACAGCTGTGTACAGGACGACTATCAGCTTTATCACCATTCTTTCTTTATAACGGAAGACGGCGATTGGGGTGTTGTCCAGCAGGGGATGTGCTCTGACACGCGTTTGGCCAGAAGATATCATTGGCTGTCAAACTCAGTCCGTGAATTTGTGTGGGAACCACATCAAGGAGTTTGCTGTGATAAAAGGAAAAAAGAGGTATTGGACATGACCGCGGTCAAGAGTGAGGAAACGAGGAAGACATGTGTTGATCTTATCAATGACGATCCGGACCATATCAGAAGTTTATTTACTCCCAAAGGACAGACCAATCTGGATAGGTATCAGGAGAGATCTTTAACCATGCCCAAACATCATCAGGTTCTAGATCTAGATATAAGTAAAGGCGGATGGAAAACCCTCAAGATGGCATATGAATTCCAGCCTGAAAACTTTGAAGAATTGGTTAGTTTGAAAGGTATGGGTCCTAAGAAAATAAGGGCATTAGCACTTGTTTCGGATCTAATTTATGGCACGGAACCGAGCTGGGAGGACCCTGTGAAATACAGTTTTGCCCATGGTGGCAAAGACGGTACCCCATTTCCAGTGGATAGAGATGTATATGACTCCACCGTGAAAACCATGGAAGAGGCGCTTGAAATGGCCGCTATAGATGAAAAGGAAAGGCTCTCTGCTTTGAGAAGGCTGCATGAACTGATCGGCTTTAGATGAGATATCGCACCACAATATTTATTATCAACTATGCAACCTAAATATCATAGAATATGGTGGTTAATTGGCAGAAGAGGACGTAAGTGAATCTTCACAAGGATTAACGAGACGGATAGAAGAGCTACAAAGAAGGCACGACCAGTTACTCATGGAAGTGGAATTCGGTGGTGATAGAGACTATATAGTCAGTGAGTTGGAAAGACTCAAGAGAGAGACAAAGGAGATAAAAAAGGAACTCGTAAGTCTCAAAAAACCACCTCTTATCGTCGGTACGATAAGAGAGATACTCCCTGACGGCCGCGCTATCACACAAAGCTCTACCGGTCCTGATTTTTTAGTTTCCGTCGCCGACTATCTATCCGACTCCGAGATGAAACCGGGTACCCGTGTAGCCATGAACAAGCAGACCTTATCGATCGTGAAAAAACTCCCGCCATCCATAGATCCCCAGATTATGGCCGCTGAGATAATCGAGAAACCCGAGGTTACATATCAGGACATAGGCGGGTTGGAAGATCAGATAAGAGAGGTTAGGGAAACGATAGAAGACCCTCTACTTTATCCCGCTAAGTACAAACGTATGGGTATCGAGCCGCCGAAAGGTGTACTGCTTGTAGGACCTCCCGGCACCGGAAAAACCCTGATCGCCAAGGCAGCTGCAAACAGAACTAACGCCACATTTGTAAAGATGGTGGGCTCAGAACTGGTACAGAAATATATCGGTGAGGGGGCAAGAATGGTGAGAGAGCTCTTTGCCATGGCAAAGGAACACGCTCCATCCATAATATTCATAGACGAATTGGACTCCGTGGCATCGAAACGCCTAGATCAGGCAACCTCCGGTGACCGTGAAGTCCAGAGGACCATGATGCAGTTCCTGGCAGAGCTGGACGGCTTTGACCCCATCGGTGATATAAAAGTGATGGGGGCGACCAACAGACCGGAACTCCTTGACAAAGCGCTGCTGAGGCCCGGGCGGTTCGACAGAATCCTCGAGGTCCCGATGCCCAACATGAAAGCCCGTAGAAGGATATTCGAGATACATGTTAATGACATGCCATTAGGCGATGACGTTGACCTCTACGTATTAGCAAAGAAAACTGATGATGCCAGTGGAGCCGACATCAAGGCAATAACCACTGAGGCGGGGATGCTTTCTCTTAGGGAGGGCGTTGATAAAATTGATATGGAACAATTCAATCTGGCTATAGAAAAGGTACTTTCCAATTCAACTGAAAGGAAAATAAAGAAACAGGTAATGTTTGCGTGACTTAATCTTCTTCTAAATCGACCTCGATTATCAAGACACCTCTGTAATTACAGTTTCTGCAGTGATACTTATATCCTGTTACGAAACCGGCCATTGGCACTACATCGGTACTTTCACATTTAGGGCATTTCCGTATCTTCTTTGTCATGGGGAAAACCTGTAAAGGTATGTCCCCTGACTGTAACAGTTGGGTTCATAGTATGACACAGCGGCCATCTCCCCTTCCTGACTCTAGTCAGGGGTTTGTACGGTCCCGGGGTTGTTCCACGCTCATCTGCGGACGTCACGTCCATATCACTAGGAGACCCAACAGGACCACTGCCTGACTCTTGCATCATGGATCACGGAACGTTACGTTCTCACCACGACCTTCTAAGTCAGGCATTGAGGTATACGTGTACGAGGGTATATTAATCCATCGTTGTTCTATGCATTAAAATAGTTCTTCAATATAGTACTCAACACCTTCCATATCATCTATGGATCCGTCCCATCCATCTAATATCTCATCATACTCCGTCTCTATTTCCTTTAACACTGATTCCATCTTCTTTTCGATGGGACCTACTACTCTACCATTGAACACAACGGCCATGAAGGTATACTTACCTTTTTCTACGAGTATCCTTTTATCGCCGAACTCCAGGCGTTTGATTCCATAGTTCTCTTCTTCTTGAAAAGAATCCTTGACGAAATCCTGGATCACACTGAGCATACCGCTGAATATATCCATATCCATCCTAGGTCGTTCATCCGTAGAACCGGCGGACTTATGTGCGATCAGAAGACCGGAACCATATATCAGGAATACGTCTTCTATCTCTATCTTTTTGTATAGGTACCAGAAAATGATCAATAAAATCAATATGATGGGTATCAAGGGCCAAGGCCAGAACAGTTTATCCCATATCGTTATGTCTATCTCCAGTGTTTCTTCATTGGACATCACAGATGGCATATATTCACCTTGGGCATCCGTGTATTCCAGTTCGGCGTAGTTTCTGACGATATGTTTTCTATGTATGTCGTCTATCACCCGACACACCACATCGAAACGATGAATGCCTACCTCTACATCTGTAAAATGCCATGTATATGTGCCTTCTATTACGGTGTGCGTCATATCGCTGGTGTCGCTGACATAGATTAGTTTATTATCTATCTCCAGAGTTATCCACACGTTTGCTGCGGCCTCCGTTCCAGTATTTTCGTAACTGATCTTGTATACAACAACATCTCCCGATGTAACTCGTCTTGCATTCAAAGAAAGCTCGATATCGAATTCTGGCAGCGTACCGGTGACGCTGAAGATTACTTGTTTAAATTCATCATCTCCTGTTACCTCGGCAGTAATATTGTTCTCACCTCTCGCACTGTCCAGGGTCAGCCAAATACTCGCTGTTCCGTTATCATCTGTCAGTGCGGGTGAGGCTCTGCTCAACTCACCGTCACCGTTCAATCCCTCCGTGGTTATGTTGAACCAGACCTTCCACCCCCTTCCGACGGGTGCACCGAATTGATCCCGCACTTCAACAACCAGTGGCTCATCTGATCGTGTTCCCGCTGTCTTCACCTGCTCGTTACCGGATACGATGAATATCTCGAACAGTGCTGGGTCCAGGTCCGTTGCCTCGACGGTAAGAACAGCGGTATCTTCAAAGGGTCCGTAAGTACCGGTAACCGTCCAAGTTCCCGTAGACCAAGAGGTATATATGTTCAGATCCCATCTGCCGCCTGCCTCCTCTTCAATGCTCCAAACAACATAGGGGGTCACATCATCTATCAAATTCCCAAAATGGTCACGGGTGGTTGCAGTGTATTCCTGGCTGGCTCCCGCTGCGATAGTTGATGTTTCTGGCGATATAACGATATGATCTATATCCGTGGGCTCCACTGTCAAGCTAACATTATATCGGGATTTACCGTAAGTGCCAGTTATCGTCCACGTACCTGCGAACTCGGAGGTATATACATTATCATCCCAGCTGCCGCCGGCATCCGTATCTATTTCCCAATCCATATACATCGTTACGTCAGCTACGAAATTACCGTACTCGTCATAGGCATCTGCGGTATATGTCTCGGTTTCTCCCGCCGTTATGGTCGAATGTTCGGGTGTTACAATTATATAGTCGACACTGGGAGGCTGAACTGTTAGGGTTGCAGTACCTTCAAGGTCACCATACATCCCAGTAACGTTCCAAGTGCCGGCTATTTCTGATGAATATGCATTATCGAACCATACCCCTCCTGCTTCTTCGTCTATCGAGAATACGGTGTCCTCCGTTACATTGAACTCATTGCCGTAGGCATCAGAAGCCTCTGCGGTATATTCCTGTACATGCCCAGCTTGTAACGTTACCCCATCGGGACTTATGTCCAGGTTTTCTGCTTCAGCAGGTTCAACGGTAACGGTAGTGGGGTCTGATGTAACGTCACCATATGAGGCGGTAACATCGTATTCACCGACGGTCTCCCGGTTGAACACTCCGTTTGCGTCTGCTCCACTCCAGTCGAAATCTGTCACATCATCTGTTATAAGATTGTGGTGTTCATCCCTTGCTTCCGCGGAGAACTGTAGATCTTCGCCTGCTGAAACTGTTTGATCTTCTTCCGGGTATATGTTCACTGTGTATATTGGCCCCGGTTCCACATCGAACACATTACTAGTACCAACTATATCCCCGTCCTGGGCGGTTATAGTGATATCTTCATGTGCAGTGGTAATGGTAACATCACCTGTCCAAACGCCTGCTGTGAAAGCAGTCGTAGAGGTAGGTTCTATACTCCCGGTGGTATCATTCAACGTAGCGGTTCCCGTATAATTCGTGTCAACGTTTTCGTATTCGTCATAGGCTGTGATAGTGATGGTAAATGGCTGTCCGGCCACTTGGGGTGAATCGATGATATCGAATTCAAAATGGTTCAATTCACCCATGGTTATTACATCGAAGTCGTTGCTAACACCGCTTATATCAGGGTCAACGGTGCCCACAGCGGTTATGTTTACTCCGTCCATTGCATCATAGATGGTCACGTCGCCTGTCCACGCTCCATCGATAAAGGCTGCCGTTGTAGTGGGATTTATCGTTCCGGTAGTATCACTGAGTGTCGCTGTTCCCGTATAATCCGCAGCAACGTTTTCATATTCATCAAATGCGGTGATCGTGATCGTGAACGCCTGTTCGGCTACCTGCGGAGATTCTATTGTATCGAAGATGAAATGATCGGCAGGTGCTACAACAACATCGAAGTCGTTGCTAACACCGCTTATACCGAGGTCAACGGTGTCGACAGCGGTTATGTTTACTCCGTCCATGGCGGTGTTGATGGTCACGTCGCCTGTCCACGCTCCATCGATAAAAGTTCCGGTTACAGCGGGATTTATCGTTCCGGTAGTATCACTGAGTGTCGCTGTTCCCGTATAATCCGTAGCAACGTTTCCATACGTATCGTATGCGGTAATCGTGATAGTGAATGCCTGTCCGGCTACCTGCGGAGACATTATTGTATCGAAGATGAAAAGATCGGCTGCCTCAGGTTCTATGGTGAATGAATGTCCTGTGGATATATTCCACTGGTCTAAATCATCTCGAGCTAAAATGGTAAAATCATATACGCCGGAGATATAGTATGTATCGTTCAAATACCAATGGTCGCCGGAACCTAGGATCATGCTGTTATTAGCGTAAGAATTATCAGGATATGTGATATTGGCCCAAACACCATCAACCCCATCCGCAGATGTTACGTCGCACGATATATTAACATATCCGCCTGCAATCTGTGGATCGGGCGCGGCCGTAACATTGTTGATCTCTGGTCCACCGGGAGGATATATGGTAAATAGGACGGAGTCGTTGTACCAAACACCATCATAATAGTAGCTTGCATTCCAGTAGGCTGTTCCGCCGAAACCATCGGCATAAAATGTACTGTTATTCCCTTCGAGAGGATCCGTATATGCATTTGCTCCGTTGAAGTTTTCAACGCTCCAGTTCACATCAACGTCACCGATGTAATCATAGGTAAAGTTAAAGCTTGCTGCATAGCCTGTTATATCGAACCAAGCATTCACTGATTGGTCGGTAATATTGTCAAACCCCGTATTCGGACTGTCAACTATGGAGATGTAATCCACAGCAGGCTCTGCTGAGATTACTGGAAACTCTAGATAACTTGCATACTCGTCGACGGGATAGTTCCAGTGTAGGGTGATATTGTCTGTAGTGCTCACGCGTACATAATCCATATCAACAGAGTACTGTACGGCATCGTCAGTACCTCTATCCAACATCTGTAGATATACAGTACCTCCGCTTATCTCATCTTGCTGCAAGGGCCTTGAGAAGGTACCTGCGGACAACTCTTCCTGGATGATAGTATCGTAAGTCGTGCCTTCGTCTCGGGATATCCTTAGTTGGAATTCAGGTTGGTCGGTATCAATCTTGTATTCAAGGGTTGCGTATTGCGCAGATGGTATCTCTCTTATTTCCATTCGGGCATCTAGGACATAGCCTTCGGTTGTGCGCCATCGGAATCCCTCTATCCTTGTGTCGTGGTCAGGGTCGCCCCAATAGATTCCGTTGAATCCCGCTCCACCTCTATACGTATAATAATGTATGGTCCATGTGGCAGCATCCAGCTGCGATGCGCCCAGCTGTTCCGTGGTGAAATTTGCGACTAGATTGGTCGGTGGGTCATTGGCTCGTTCCTGGTACAATCTGATGACTATTGAGTCCGTTGGGGAAAGAGACGATTCGGGAGGATCCCATGTATTATTCTGATAACCCTCTTCATTTTCACTTCTAAATACCACTGCTACAGCGTGTCCAGGTGTGATCTCGGTCTCGATGCCGTTTTCGTTCCTGATCCATGCTCTTATGCCCCAACAATGAAAGTCCCCACCCGTTTCCATGGATTCTGACTGCTGCATATTATCCGATCGCTCGATCCCCAACGAATACGCCGTCATGTTATTCACAACAACTTCGTCGGGTATGCCCCTGAAATATCTGGTTTCGTTGATCACTTCGCCGCTCTCTTCGGTAAGGGTGAAAACATCACCCTCTGTGGCATTCTCCAGATAGCCGGTGACCGTTCCCCGAAGCATAGTGAGTTCCTCAGGCTGGTCCATGTACTCAAGTTCGGGGGCACCCGAGGCATCCAGAACGAATTTCACAACTACCATGCTGTCTTCCTGCACAGCTGCGGGCTCGGGCACTTCCTCGTACCATCGATACTCAACGACGCCGGTCTGGTCTATGCTTACATTTGTGATCCCCTGGTGTAATAGATTTTCCTCCACACCGTCGTAGATGTAGATATCCCCACGTAAGGTGGGGTCGAAACTCGTGTTCATGGGTTTCTCTACATAGATGGAATAATTCCATCGACCATGTACCAAAATATCCTGGGACATGGGTTCTGTTGCCCAGACATGTGTGAACGTATATATACCCGGTCCGTCAACCGTCCAATTCCCCGCAGTTCCTGCGTCACCTGCGGTAAGGTTTAACTCCCTGTACGGCGGTGTGATGACGGCCTCTCTAAGATAATATCTTGTGGTAGAACGCGAACTATCATAGGCTATTTCAGCAGAGCCCCCCTCTGTTATGACCATCATTGGAATTAAAAATTGTGTTGATAACAAGACCAGTAAAAATATGATCGCCAATTTTTCAATAGTGCACTCTAGCTTAATCACCTAAAACATCCTCCACTTCAGATATACACACCTTGATCGGTGGTTTTACCTCTTTTGCATTACGATTAATGGACAATTTTCCACGCATCCTTTGGCTATGCATTATTAACATAGAATCGTTTTGTAATAAAACTTTCTCTACTATGCCCCCGTTACAGCATATCACAGGATAAGATTTTTACCCTCTAAGGATATATACGTTGCAATGGTAAGTAACCTAATAGCCAAGATAGTGCTCCTTGGAGACGGAGGTGTAGGAAAAACATCTCTGGTCAGAAGATTCGTTGAAGACAGGTATCATGATGAGTATATCTCCACCATCGGTTCGAAGACAAGTAAAAAAAATATCGAGTATCCCCATCTTATTGACAACCAAGAGGTCAATTTGAAATTGATGATAGTGGACATATACGGCCAGAAAAGGTTTTCCCGGTTGCATGCCTCCAATTACGTAGGTGCCAAGGGTGCTCTTATTGTGTTCGATGAAACCAGGAAGGATACCTTCGAAAGCATATCTCAATGGTTGAATGATCTTAATAAAGTGGTTGGCAACATACCATCTGTAATTCTTGGGAACAAGCACGACCTGATAGAGGATTATGAAGCGAAAGGGGCCTCTAGCACGGAATTTCACGAATATATTACCAGTAAACAACCTCAGGTAGTTGAATTTTATCAAGAAAACCCTCAATTCGGACGGATACCTCATTTTAAAAGGGTACCCGAGGAGTTTGTCAGCGACTATGCAGGTGAACACGGTTCCCCCTATTTTTTCACCAGTGCTAAAAAGGGTGTTAATGTGGAAGAGGCATTTCGTGCACTCGGTGAGACGATAGTTATGGATATACTAGAAGGAGGTAAATAAAGATGGGAGAACGAGGAAACATAGTTATGCCTTTAGAGGCCTTCGACGCCCTTGAAGCAATACTTCAAAGTCCGGATGCAGATACCAACAGTTCATTTGCTGCCTTCGGTCACAAATGGGGTGAACGTTTAGTGCAAATGCTGGACGAGAGATGTACTCCAGAAGAACTAAATCAATTTGTTAAACAGATCGCATGGGAGGCGGGTATAAGTAAATTGGATGTAAAGAGGACAGATAACGACAACATCTCCGTAGATGTAAAGGAATCAGGGATCAATAACCACTTTTTTATCGGCGGATTCTTAACAGGTGTCATATCCGAGCTTTTAAGTACCGACGAAGAACATATACAATACGGTTTTGAACTAACGGGAGATGCTCAACGGCTGTCGTTCATAATTCAGGAGACTCTTTATTCTCAAAAGAGTAAAACAATAGACAACTCACCCACCAAGTACCCTCATCTGGAACCGGGTGAAAGATACCTGGTGATAGAGGAGAATTCCACTGAACCGGCCCGGGCCTTCGATATATTGAACGACCTCATCAGACACGGATATTTGGGTCTTTGTATGACCACGATTATCCCCACCAAGGTCATGGAAAAATATGGACTGCATGAAACGAATTTTATATGGCTTTCGGATTATCGAACAGGTGCGCAGGAGTTCAAAGAGATGGGTCCCATGCGTTTGGAATTTGAGATATCCAGGGACGCACGTAAATTTTTAGATGACCCGGGGCATAGAGTCCTCGTAATCCACGGAATAGAATATCTTATAAGGCACAACGGTTTCGACAAGATATCTAACTTTCTTGATACTATTAGTAGGATAGTATCTGCAAATGATAATATTCTTATCTGCCCTATCTACCCAAAGGCTTTAAGGGAGATAGATTATTTCAATCTAAAAACTATATTCAAGATTATAGGTGATTGACCATGAAAGGTACGTATAAAAGCAAGATAGTCTTGCTGGGTGACAACAAGGTAGGTAAAACATCTTTGGTAAGAAGATATGTGGACCAAACTTTTTCCGACTCATATAAAGCAACTATCGGAGCCAACATCAAGAAGAAGGTAATGAACTATGATGATAGAGGGGTAATTCTTAAGATGCTGATAGTGGATCTCATAGGTCAGCAGGGGTTCCGAAATACCCAGAGGAGAAACATGAAAGACGCAACGGGGGCTCTCATCGTATGTGACCTCACAAGACAGAATACTCTAGAATCCATAGGATCATATTGGATCCCTCTTCTTAAGGAAGTACTGGGAGACGCACCACCCATGATATTCATGGCGAATAAATCCGATCTGGTGGATATGGACGATGAAAAACTCAAATCTTATCGGTCCAACCTTCTTTCGCTAAGTGAAAGATTCGGTACAAAATTCTTCTTCACGAGTGCAAAGACTGGTGATAACGTTGAACAATCATTCTACGATATAGGTCTCCTCTCACTCAACCAAGAACCCGCCGTTTATCACTGGGGCGAGCTGTACCATGCTGAAGAAGGCATATCTCCAGTAGAAGTCCTTGACCTTTTTAAGGCACAGCTGTATCTTGAATTAGGCGGTGAAGAGTTTGTCAATTCGATCCTACAAACACAACTACCAAAGATAGGTATTGATATTAATAAGAAACCCACACATAAGCAGCTTTATAAATTGAACGAGCGTATCAAGGAAGTCGAGCTGACCTTTTTGGGGGAGAAGGGTGCGAGCAAATATTACAGGAAGAGAAAGGGTATCCTAGCCAAACTGAATGACGGTTGAAAGCCGGATGCTAAAACGAGTTTAACCTTTGATTTATCTGAGGGTGAAGGTTATCGTTGTATCAGAAAAATTCCTCAAGGTATTCCTCAACACCATCTATATCACTCATACGACCGCTCCAATCTTGCAGAACGCTGTCATATTCCGTTTCCAACTTTTTTAGTACGTTTTCCATCTTCTTTTCGATGGCTCCTACAACCCTTCCGTTGAACACAACAGCCATGAAGGTGTACCTTCCCTTTTGAATCAGTATCCTTCTTTTACCGAACTCCAGGCGTTTGATACCGTAATTTCCTTCTTCTCGAAATGAATCTTTGACGAAATCCTGGATTACTTTGAGCATACTACTGAATATGTCTTCTTCCATCCCAGAGTCTTCATTGATAGATTTGTGTGCGATCAGAATACCCGAGCGATAAATCAGGAACACTTCCTCGATTTCCACATTTTTATATACGTACCATGCACCACCTAAAATAGCCAGTATTAATGGTATCAAAGGCAGCGGCCAGTATATCTTATCAAGAAGAGGCACGTCTATCTCAAACGAAACCTGGTTTGACGTGACAGTGGGCATTGTATATCCCTCTGCATCGGTATATTCTAATGTAACCGAAGTGTTCATAACATGTTTTTCCCTTACTTCGCCTATTTTACAAACAACATCAAACCGGTGAATACCAACCTCGATGTCGATAAGGTGCCATCTGTAAATATCTTCAATTACGGAGTACTCCCCATCACTAGTGTCGCTAACATATGATAGTTTATCGCCTAACTCTATAGATATCCATGCATTTGAAGCACTTTCCGTACCGGTATTTTCCATCTGTATCTTAAAAACAACTACATCCCCCGACGTAGCTCTATCAACGTTCACGGAAAGTTCGACCTCCATATGAGGAAGTGTTCCCGTGGCAGTGAATACAACACTCTTTGATGCTTCCGCTCCGGATATTTCAGCAGTTACTTCGTTTTCTCCTTGTACACTATCTAAGGTTAATAGTACATTTGCGGTACCGTTTACATCGGTGAGTACAGGTGATGTCCTGCTCAATTCACCGTCCCCGTTCAATCCTTCTGTGGTTATGTTGAACCATACTTTCCATCCCATACCGACCGACGCGCCGAAGTGATCCCGTACTTCTACGATCAGTGGTTCATCTAGCTGTGTTCCAGCCGTTTTTACCTGTTCGTCACCGGATACGATAAATATCTCGAACATGGCCGGATCAAGGTCCGTGGATTCCACCGTAAGAACGGCAGTATCTTCGTACGGGCCGTAGGTGCCGGTAACCGTCCATGTTCCCGTAAAAAATGAAGTGTAGATGTTATCTTCCCACCGGCCTCCCGCTTCTTCTTCTATACTCCAAACAACATATTCTGTAATGTCGTCAATCTCATTTCCGAAAGCATCATAGGTAGCTGCGTTGTATTCCTGACTCGCTCCTGCTACGATGGTGGATTCCTTTGGTCTCACCGCTATACAGTCTATATCAGCGGGTGCGACCGTCAGAGTCGCATTGTCTTGAGATTTACCGTAGGAACCGGTCACTGTCCATGTACCTGCAAACTCGGATGTATATATGTTTTCATCCCAACCGCCCCCTGCACCTCCCTCTATCTCCCAATGAGAATAGGCGGTTACATCGGCTACGAAGTTACCGAACTCGTCGTAGGCTTCTGCAGTATATGTTTCGGTTTCCCCTGCAGTTATGTTCGCAAAATCAGGAGAGATTACGATGTAGTCAACACTTGGCGATTCGACAGTAAGAGTAACTGTAGATACGAATGTGTCATATGTACCTGTAACCGTCCATTCACCAGCGATTTCGGATGAATACACGTTATCAAACCATGTTCCTCCCGCCTCTTTATCGATTGAGAATTCAGTGTCATTTGTAACATCATATCGATTGCCGTATGTATCTAAAGCCTCGGCAGTATATTCCTGCACAGAACCGGCGTCTATGGTTACGCCATCGGGATTTATTATAAGGTCAACAGCTTCTGGTAATATTACTGTCACGGTTGTAGGTTCTGATGTCACTCCCTCATAGGTGGCGGTGACATCGTAATCTCCGGTGTTCTCTTCATTAAATACCCCCTCTTCTGCATTCTCCCATTCGAAATCTGTAATGTCGTCTGTAATCAGGTTGCCGTACGCATCATATGCCTCTGCAGTGAACAATAGATCTTCGCCAGCTTCAACCGTAGCATTAGGTGCAGGAGATATGACAATACTATCGACCATGCCGTGCGTTATTTCGAATTCGTTGCTGACACCGGATATTTCATTGTCTGTTCCGGTGATGGTTATACCTGTATCTGCCATATTGATGGTCACATCGCCGCTCCAAACACCGTCTACAAAATTTCCGGTATTAGTCGGATCTATCGTTCCGGTAGTATCGCTCAGCTCCGCGATCCCAGTATAGTCAGTAGCCACATCACCTTCGCTGGTGTACGCGGTGATCGTGATGGTGAACGCCTCTCCGGCGGTCTGCGGCGAGTCGATGTTATCGAATTCGAAATAATCTGCAGCACCTATCACATCGAATTCGTTGCTTACCCCCGTGATGGACGGATCTACCGTCCCTGTAGCAGTGATAGTAACACCGTCCTGTACATCGTTGATGGTCACATCGCCGCTCCAAACACCGTCTACAAAATTTCCGGTATTAGTCG
>CAZAMQ010000022.1:21397-35534 GCA_964486225.1 uncultured Thermoplasmata archaeon
CCTCTCCGGCGGTCTGCGGCGAGTCGATGTTATCGAATTCGAAATAATCTGCAGCGGCGGGTTCAAACGTCAATGAATGTCCGTTGGAAATTACTGAAAATATATTCTCACCAGTGTTTCCACATTCTACAGTACCGGATCCCTCCGCTATAGCAACCATCGGTACTAAAAACTGCATAAATAACAGAAAAAACAAAAATAATGTTGATATATTATCCGGTAATTTATATGTTTTCATAACGCTGATATACCTCCAAGTATATAGTTCTTAAATGATAATGAATCGTTTCTCCTGAACCGTACTATAATTTGTGCGCCCATAGTCGAGTCACAATATTAACACATACTCTTTTACTAATAAAGTTTACTAATATTTCAAAATATCAAGGATGGTCGCGAGATCATTAAAATGATTTCCTCCTGTAGAAATATGATTTAAAATCATTCTAAAATCAAATCAAGAACCCTAACTCAAAGCAACAAATACCAAAAGATTTTTAGGTGGATGATTACTTAAACAAGGTATCCTAAATAACAGGTAATTTATCATGGCAGAAACATATAAAGGGAAGATCGTATTACTAGGCGACAGTGCGGTAGGTAAAACGTCTTTGGTAAAACGATTTGTAGATCAAACTTTTTCCGACTCATACAAAGCAACTATCGGAGCCAATATCAAGAAAAAAGTTATAAATTATGAGGATAGAGGGATAACTCTGAAGATGCTGGTAGCGGACCTCATAGGGCAGAAAGGATTCCAACATACCCAAAGAAGAAACATGAAAGATGCCAAGGGGGCTCTTATAATATGTGACTTAACCAGACCCAAGACGCTGAAATCCATAGGATCCTATTGGGTCCCTCTTCTTAAGGAAGTACTGGGCGATGCACCACCCATGATATTTATGGCCAATAAGTCAGACCTTGTTGACTTGAAAGATACATCCCTTAAAAAATATCGTTCCCGACTTCTGTCATTAAGTGCAAAACACAATTCAAAATACTTTTTCACCAGTGCGAAGACTGGTGACAACGTTGAACAAGCCTTCAATGATATCGGTTTACTCTCTTTTGACCAAAAACCTGCCTCCCATCACACAAAAGATATTTATCATGCCGACAGGGCAGTTGCTCCAGTGAAGGTATTGGATATGTTTAAGGCACAACTGTATCTTGAACTTGGTGATGATGAATTCGTAAATTCGATCCTACAAACACAACTCCCCCGTGTGGGTATAGATGTTAATAAAACCCCTACTTCACAACAGCTTTATAAATTGAACGAGCGTATCAAGGAGGTAGAATTAGATTTCCTAGGTGAGGAAGGTGCGAGCAAATATTACAGGAAGAGAAAGGGTATCCTAGCCAAACTGAATGACGGTTGAATATCAAGGACAGAATCTTCTTGGGTGTTTTTTCGAACCGCTATACCTACTAACGTAGATTGGAAAGATATTTATACACCTATTATTATACCTATAGTATGCACGGGTCCGAAGATGATGATATCGAAGAGGACAAACAACACTTCTGGCATACCAGGAGCGAAAAAAGGTCTAATTACATCTTCATAGGCTTTGTAACAGTGACCATCCTTATGGCCGTAGTCGTTATATCCACAGGGGTCTACGGGTATTATTCATGGCAGGAGTGGAGGAAGGGCCCCCAGGTACGGATAGAGGAAGGATTGTTCGAGTTCCGTGAGAACGGTACGCAGGGCGAGGTGGATATAACAGTATATATAACTCTGATCAACCACGGTCCTAAAGAAAGCGGTGAATTAACCCTCGAATGGTTGATCATGAAGAGTGTAGATTCACCGGATAATATTGTACTAAGAGAAGGATCAAAAGTGCTGCCCCATATCTCCACCGAATCCACCTCTAGTGAAACTTTTGACATATCACTTCCCGAAGGAGATTACGTTATCGCATACCGGGTGTACGAAGACCAACTTTTCAGTTACGAAGCAAGGCAGAACATAAATGTAGGCCCGGAAGACGTAGAACATGATTCACCCGATACTGTGATGGTACCCGAATTTTCGTCTTTATTCATACCTTTAATACTTGTACTCTTACTTTTCTACATCATACGGAGGAGATATTATCACCGATAAAAAGGAAAGGTTCTGGGAACGCAAAGCGGATGATAAATCATCGACACTGATGATAGGATTTATAATCACTATAATCGTTATGCTGGTAGTCGTAACCATCATGGCGGGGTATGGATATGCACGATACCAGGATTGGACGAGGCGACCACATATACATGTAGAAAGGAGCCTGTTCAAATTCCACGACGAGGTACATGATGATAAGGTGAACATAACGGTCCATGTATTTTTAAGGAACCGTGGTGAAAAGGATACCGGCCCCCTGGAGTTAGAATGGCTGATAATGCCTAGCGATTGGGCCCGAGATAATTACTTCATAGAGCGCGGACGAAGACCCGTAGAATCCATGGACGTGGACGAGACCATAAACGTTACTCTGGAGTTCCGATTATCCGAAGGCGACTACAGGATCGTCTATCGAACCTACGAAGACGGTTACTTCAGCTACGAAGGCAGACAGTCACTTAGTGTTACCGATGAAGATGTCGAAGAAGAGGCACCTCCCGCTGACGATGCCGCTAGGGCAGATGCTGATGATATGCCTTCAATACCTTTTGTTTTAGTACTTATCATACTTGTATTCGTAACTTTGATACGGAGGAAAAAAGATGAGAAGAGATAAGAGAGGCATATCGGGCGCGGAGTGGTTCTTCGTACTGTTCATCGCCCTGCTCCTAGTGATGACAGTCGTATTCGCTGTTCTCATAGGACGTATCGGTCCCGAAAAAGAACCGCATCTCGTTATCCAGGAGATATACTATATGGAAAACGAGAATGTTACGTCCGCCTATGTTTATATCAGTAACCTAGGCGAACCTAGTGGAACCGGTACCCTTGAATGGACATTGACTCGGTCAGGTGATAGACTGGTAGATCAAGGTGAGCAGGAATTTACTATAGAAGGCCGGAAAACGGACACGGTCGTCTTCGAGTTCAGCTTTGACGGTGACGAGCAACATCATTTGGAGATAGATATTTACCACGGTAACGAAAAGGTGGATTACTATTCAAAGAGTTTATCCCCATAAGCTAGAATAATATTTATACCTAAAAAGTGTATTGACAAGAGAAAGGAGTCTAAATAATGTACCAGATAGAATATATCAAAGCGAGAGAGATACTCGATTCAAGAGGCAACCCCACGGTGACGGCAGAAGTACGGACAGGTATATCAGTGGGTACTGCAGCGGTCCCTTCGGGGGCTTCAACAGGAAGTCGAGAGGCCATCGAGTTGAGAGACGGTGACGAAGATAGATACAAAGGCAAAGGAGTGCTCGATGCAATTGATAATATCAACAGCCGTATAAGACCTGAGGTCGTGGGGATGGACGTAAGGGATCAAACGGACATAGACCGGTGCATGCTGGAACTCGACGGTACGGAAAACAAGAGCGAACTCGGCGCCAATGCCATTCTTGCGGTCTCTTTAGCCGTCTCTAGAGCAGCGGCCAATTCCGTGGACCTTCCCCTCTACCGTTATCTAGGTCGTTCAAATGACGTTGTACTACCAATACCTTTCCTTAATGTGATCAACGGTGGAGAGCATGCTGGTAATGAGTTGGATATACAGGAACACATGATAGCTCCCGTGGGTGCAGCCAGTTTCAGTGAAGCACTGCGTATGGGGGTGGAAGTGTATCACATACTCGGCTCCTTACTGAAGGAGAAGTACGGTCCGACGGCCACCAATGTTGGAGATGAAGGCGGGTTCGCACCTCCTTTGAAGGATCCTGTGGAACCCTTCGACCTAATAATCGATGCAATAGACACGGCCGGTTATACTGGCGATATCAAGATAGCCGTGGACACTGCGGCATCCGAGTTCTACAAAGAAGATAAATATCTTTTCGGGGGTAAAGCACTGCAGTCATCTGAGATGGTGGATTTTTACGAGAAATTGACAGAAGAATTTCCTGTCATATCTCTTGAAGACCCATTGGCGGAGGACGATTGGCCAGGCTTCAAGGAGATCACCCGGCGTCTCGGCAAGGATATACAGGTAGTCGGCGACGATATATTCGTAAGTAATCCCGGTATCATCAAACGAGGCATCAGTGAAGGGGTCTGCAACTCCGTGCTGTTGAAGGTGAATCAGATAGGCACGTTAACCGAGGCTCTGGATGCTGCAGCTCTGGCGATGAACAACGGTTATAGCATAATGGTATCTCACCGTTCGGGTGAAACCAGTGACCACTTCATCGCGGACCTATCGGTGGCCCTTTCATGCGGTCAGATAAAGTCCGGAGCGCCTACAAGGTCGGAAAGGACGGCTAAATATAACCGGTTATTGGACATAGAAGAGGGGCTCGGCGAATCGGCAATTTACGGTGCCAATAGTACTATATAGAATACATAGAGAAGTGTGAATGATAATAGCAGTGTTAATAATGTGATCGGAAGGGCTATTCGAGTATACTCTCTGAAAGATATATGGTGTCCCATCCTTTCGGATATATTGGCTGCAATAAGATTTGCAGGTGCGCTTATAAGGGTACCATTACCACCCAAACACGTACCTAATGCCAAGGCCCACCATAATGGATTTACCGGATAGCCCATACCTAATCCACTGAACTCTATCAAAGTACCCACTGCCGGTATCATCATTACCGCCGCAGGTATATTCCCAACCACCATCGCTAAGGTCCCGCTTATCATTATGATGAGAAAAAGTCCAAGTGCAAGGTTGTTACCCGTTACCGATTCCATCCCTAAAGCGGCGGCCTCGATCACTCCTGCGCTGTCCAACCCACCGATTAAAACGAATAGACCGACAAAGAACATCAATGTGGTCCAGTGAACATGTCTCAAGGCATCTTCAGGATCCGGTAAAGTAAGTAGTAGAAGAAGTCCTGCTCCGGTTATCGATACTACCCAAGGGTCAAGACCAAGGATGTGGTGAACGGAAAATAGTGTCAATGTGACCACAAGAACAAAGGATGTTTTTTTTAAAAGCGGCCAATCGACTATATATCTGTTTTCATTCAAAGTGGTTACTTTATTAAAATTATCCATGTCCTTCTCAAGCATATCCTTAAAAATGAGTTCGAACACAAGTAGTATACATAGAAGTATGATCAACACGATCGGTGCAAGGTATAATATGAATTGTGAAAAACTAATTCCGCCTGCACTGCCTATCATTATATTTGGTGGATCTCCAACCAATGTGGCAGTACCGCCTATATTGGATGCAATAATCCCCGAGATTATTAAAGGTGTTGGGTTAATATTGAGCTCTTTAGCTATGTTTATGGTCACCGGGACCATCAAGAGAATAGTGGTAACGTTGTCCAAGAATGCCGAGGTGATAGCTGTTATCAGTACGAAAAGAGCGAGTAATCGATAATAGTTACCCTTGGATAGTTTAGCTGTTTTGATAGCAAGATATTGAAAGAAACCAGTCTCTCCCAGTACGCCTACCATAATCATCATACCGAGCAACAAACCGATGGTGTTGAAATCTATGGATGAGAGTGCTCGATTTTGAGTATAAAAATTCAGGTAAGTTCCAAAGATTATCATCGCCGTTGCGCCGGAGATCACCGCGATAGTCCTGTCTATCTTCTTGCTTACAACACCTATATATGTGATCACGAAGATGATTATAGACGCTATTATGGATATCGACAATCTAATCTCCCACCATCAAAAATGGGATCGGGCTCTCCGCTATCAATTCTTTCTCTAGGTTGCTGAGTGCAAGGGCAGGAAAAAGATGTCTTAATTTGTAGGTGATACCACCCCTGCCCCTGCTCCCAACCATGAGATCGTATCCTTTGGTCTTTTTAAGAATAGTTTCATCGGAGGCACCGTAAGCACTGACCACTTTATATTCGACATTTTTCGCTTCCGCTTTCTTTTTGACCCTTCTAGTAGATGCATTCGTCCCATTTTTTCCTATGTTATATACCGTAAGACTGGCGTCAAAATATTCGGCTAGATCTAGAGCCATCATGGTTGCATATATTGAGTAAGTGCTGAATGTACTTGGATTGAATATCATTTTAGGTATAATCGGTTTACAACTGCATGAAAATACTAAGGAAGGTGTATGGGTAACCTGTAATGAATGTAATGCAGTATCACCGATATGTACCTTCTGGGTGCCGCTTTTTGAGTGAGTTGCCATCACAGTGAGGTCTATTTCATGCTTTGAGATGTATCTCATTATCTGCTTCGATGGTGTACCCATGGGCATAGCGAGTTTTGCTTCATTGATTCCCAGGTCATTCAGTATATCTCTACCCTTTTTCAAAGCGCCCTTTGATATCTTCTCCATGTGAGTCTGGACAAGGTGTGTCTGTGGTATACTTCCGTCGCTAGTATTTATTACATTTATTAAATGGTACTCCGAATAGGGAAATATATTTGCAGTGTACTGTATCGCATTTCTCATCAAAGGCGAGTTATCCGTGGCTATCAGGATCTTATCAAACATGGTAATCCTGCTTTTAATCACAATGGATGTATATACATATTTCTACAGATTTTCCTTCGCAGTTCTATTATACAACCTCTGCAATGTACCATCATGCGTATATGTGAGATATTTCGGTCGTTACAGGGCGAGGGGATCAACATAGGATTACCCACAGTGTTCGTCCGTACACAGGGATGCAACCTTCGCTGTACATGGTGTGATACGTCATATGCATGGGAGCTTGACGGTGAAGATATTGGTATCGATGTAGTTATCCGTCGGTTGGAGAGATATTCGACCAGGAGAATCTGTGTCACAGGCGGCGAGCCTCTTTTACAGGATGATATCTATGACCTCCTGAACAGTTTGAAGGGCTACTCCGTTTCCGTCGAGACTAACGGTTCACTGGACATCTCCCGGCTGACAGAGATGGACGTGATGTTGTCAATGGACTATAAGACTCCGTCTTCTGGCATGGAAGAACAGATGCTCGACGATAACGTAGGTATACTGCATCCATCCGACCAGTTGAAATTCGTCATTTTTGATGAGAACGACCATGAATTCGCAGTCGATGTATTGTTGAAATACGAGCCTAAAGCAGTCGTTGTGTTCCAGCCTGCATGGAGAACAGATATTCGATCCGTGGTGAATCGGGTATTGGAAGATGACTTGGACGTGAGAGTGTTACCTCAACTGCATAAATTCATCTGGGGCGAGAAAAGGGGTGTTTGAATACCCGTCATACGAAAAGTAAGAATATTGCCGATGCCACTGCTAGAGAGATGACCACAAGGGGCGCCATGAGTTTCAGGAACCGGTCCATCTTCCCGTCAAAGTACTTTAGGGAGATACTGATGCATGGGTGAACGGGGGTGAGTACGTAACCCATGAAGATGGAGAGGTACATCAATGAAAACACTAGGATAGGTAGAGATCCGTAACCATATGTCGTCATGTATATGGGGATGATAATGGATGCGGGTAAAATGATCCTCCCGGTGCCCAGACCGAGTAAAAACCCGATACCGACCGCCAGCATTATCTTGGGCATGGCCAAAGCTTCGATGAGTGAACCTATATCCGATGATTCGAACACGTTGATGAAAAGATAAAGACAGAATATGAGTATCATGAAGTTCCAGGGTTTCATCTCCTCCATGGAACGTTTGATTGTGTCTATCTTCGAATGGTCTATTATCATGATGGCTAAAATCAAACTGGTAGATACCGCGATAAGAACAGAAATATTTTCGTACCTGAAATCGTATGAATAGTATAGTATGAAATGAACCACGGGTGCGGCGATAAGTACAAGAAGTGGGGGCAGCAGTCGATGTAGGTTGAAATCGGAGTCGTATTCCATCTCACCATCCACCTTTCTCAGTAAGAAGAAATAGCCGATGACGACAAGCATGAAAAATATAGGCAGTTGGAATAGAATGATCCGGTATATTGAGAGATTGGCCAGACCCGCTGGGATTATAAGTGCGTACGAGATAGGATATATGAAATACAGTACGTGCCTGAACCACACGTTGATCCCTGTTTTTAAATTTTCGTCAACGCCATTGCCTGCCTTGTCTACCAGCGGGGCTGAAAACAGTGCTCCGCCAGGTATGGGCAGCAGACCAAGGAGTGCGGGGGATAACCCCAGAAAGGCACGTTTGCCCACCCTAAGGTTGTTGATTATATCGTTTAGTTTACCGCCCACCTGAAGGATACCGCCGATTATGGGTATTATCCCCAGGGCAAGTATAAGTATCATGGTGTTCGGTGTGGTCAACGTAAGTATAAATTGATCGAGTAGCTCTGCAAGGGTCAGGGTAAAAAGTCCCAGTATGACGGCACCCGATAAAAGGGCCAGAGTAAGATGATATCTGGCACCTACAAGAACAACCGCAAGGGCTAGCAGAAATCCAAACCAGTTTATCCACATCTCTATTTCCAACCCCGAACACTAGAGGTGGTTATTATAATTTTCCAAACCGTTTATCTCATCCGAGGTGTGATGCGTCTGCATACAGTAGTACATTGACCACCTCTTCGATATCGATTATGCTCACCGAACAATTATCGTGTTGTGATCTGTGTATTGCATTACCCTTTCTTTATGCACCGTCACGCTTTCTCCTCCTGCAGGGTGTGAATTAAGATTGTCATAAACATCATCAAAGAATCTCTGAAGAAGACTATTTGCCTCCTGCTGACTCGATCCCGCGTAATCTCTAGGGTCAGCTTCCCTTAGATGTCGTTGAGATAGCATTCTTCTGCTATTATGGATGCGGTTTCCACCGTCCCGGGTAGATCGCTGGAGAATATCTTATCGATATTCAATTTTTTAAGAAATTTTGCAGTTTTTTTCCCCCTGCTCCCTTTCTTTTTGCGATAGTGGTGTATCATCCGATGATACCATGCCTGCGGCGTTACACTCCGATTCTCCGTGTCTAACCATTATCAATCTCATTTTTTCCTCTCTTTATTCCGGGAAATATCTGAATATCCCTGCACCTATGAGAGAAAGTACAGCCAAGGATAACAGGCCGGTGTTGTAGGAAGCCGTGAAGGCGACTATGAAGCCCACAAGCAGGGGTCCTGCGATACCGAATCCGTTGCAAACACCGTTCATCACTCCTGTAGCGGCCCCGAGTTTATCCTGGGGTACCTTATCCTGTATCAATGTAAAAAATATTGGGGGTCCCATCTGCCCGAAGAAGAAAACGAAGAAGAGTAGGACGATCGCAGTGGTGCGGTGAGTGATGGTGAATATGGTAAGGATGACTAAAAACAATGCAGACATTGATAGAGAACCAACGATGATATCCCTTCTTTTACCGGTGATATCACTTATAAAGGCTCCCGTGTACATCCCGATTATAGCTCCCAGGTAAGGTAAGCTCGCTCCCATGGTCATATCGGCCAGAGAGACACCCTGGGCTTCGACCAGGTATGTAGGTACCCATAGACTCATCCCCCACCAAACAGAGGTCATGGCAGTTGACACTGCTAGTATCAACTGGAAATCCCTATCCTTGATCAGTTCTCTCATGTCAACCATAACAGCTTTTTTACCGTGATCTTGGTGAGTGCTGCCTTTTGGTATGAGGACGATAATGGGAATAATCAGTATAACACCCAGCATCCCCACCATGTAGAATGAACTCTCCCAACCGGAATGCAGTATCACAGGCATCATGAGCAAAGGGGCTGCGAGGACTCCCATGGGACCTCCGCTGACGAAGAGGGAGTTAGCCCTTCCCCTCTTTTCCGGCGGGAACCACTCCGCTGTAAATTTGGTGGCACATGGAAACAGTACGCCCTGACCCAGGCCAAGTAAGATACGGCTCAAAAGGAATATTTTGTACATATGACCCCATAAAGCTCCCATGAAAACCGCCCCTGACCATACGAGTATTGACAACACGAGCATATTCTTTGCTCCGTAAATGTCTATCAAGGGACTGAAGAATATATTTGACAACCCGTAGCTTACCAAAAAAATTCCCAGCAATATCCCGCCGAGGCTTCCCTGCTCCTTTATCGTCCACGCCATGTCGGAGGATACGAAGGGAAGGGCGACGGAAACACTCATCCGGCCAAGGTATGCGATGAATATGCTCAGAACCAGCAGGGATAGAAGTAGCCAGCGATTATCACTTTTCATCCTGATTCCCTTGTTGACGGTGGTTGCCTATCAGTAACGTCTTATACTATATTTGCCGCTAAATTGGTATATGATATCACGAATTTTTTCTGCGGCCTCTATGTTTCCCGATCTTTCACACCAATTTTCCAACTCGCCTGCAAATGCTATGGCCTTTTCCTCCTTAATGTGCTGATCAAGGTATTTCTCATCTATGCCACTTTTTTTCAATATCTCTCTCTGTACGACGGGTGTGAACTCCTCCAAGTCGGATATCAAGGTAAAAATGGCTCCGAGAAAGTCTTTGGTGGTGTCCATCTCAGTATTATCATCTTCGTCGAACGTATTCTCTTCTGCCCTGTGCATCATGAGCAATACGCTGATAGCAAGTTCATGGAAAGCCCCCCTTACACCTTTTCCGGTCTTTGCAGATGTGAAAAAAACATCGTTAAAATGACTTGATATCTCATCTATGATGATATCCTTTGTTATCTCTTTATTTTCAAGGTCCGTCTTGTTGACTGCGAGGTACATGGGTTTGTCGTCCCCGGCTATATCTTGATATCGTGGAATCCAATAATCTATGATATCATCAAGGGTCTTTCGGCTCGTTACATCGGCCACCAAAATCGCACCGCTGGACATACTGAAAACCGATTTTTGAACGGATTCGTAAGATTTTTCCCCCATTATATCATGGATCACCAACTTCATGTTGGCCCCCATGGTCTTTACCTCCTTTGTGTATATGTTCGTACCAAGTGTTTTGAGGTACTTATCATCGTACATATCATTTACAAATCTAAGTATTAGAGAGGTCTTTCCAACGGAAGGGTTTCCCAGTAAATTGATCTTCTTTTTTACTTCGCGTTTGGCCATCTTATAGATCTCCAGAAACTATGTATAGACATATCAAATACATCTATTTAATCATTTAGTACATTTTTCTAAGTGTAGGGCATAGATTTAAGAACGAAATACACTATAGGGTCTCGATGAAAACCGTCAAATGGTTGATCGAGGGAATACAATGAAGAAGATAAAGGAATATTTTAAGGATTATTCGGGCCAGGAAAAGGTAGTTAGATTTTTTATCGAAACCGGATTGAGCGTGAAGGACAACGGTGTGTATTGTAACGGAGTGAAGATGTCCCCGTCCAGGATAGGACGTTTTCTTGATATCGATAGGAGAACCGTGGTTGCTACCGTTGAAACCATTGAAGGAACTCCCGAGTTGAGAGGCATATTTAAACACCTTAGAGCTACCGCCTTTTTTAAAGATATAGCATCTGATATTGACGCGGGACTCATAGAGATCATCCCCACGGACCCCCATGCAACTGGAATCCTTACCGGTGTAGCTAAGATAATCGCGGACCTTGATATTAGCATAAGGCAATCCATAACCGAGGATCCCGAGTTCAAAGAAGAGGCTAAATTATTCGTTATAACGGAAAGCTCCGTGCCCATGGATGCGGTCAAGGACATAATGAAGGTCGAGGGCGTCTTGAGCGTGACCATCTATTAAATGTACAACAATGTACACATAAGTATTATATAGTACATTAGCGCTGAACCTTACTTATGAAACGATTTTGTATGCTATCCAGGGAAGTCATGCATGAAGAACGGACCTTTTTCGAAGGAGCAGATGTGATGAGCCCGGCAGGTGATATCTATGGCAGTTAATTCCATCATCCTACCTCCGGATGATATGCCTACTTCGTGGTACAATATCCTACCGGACCTTCCGACACCCTTGCCTCCTCCCATAGACCCAGATGAAGGATCTTCACGTTTACAGCAGTTGGGAAATATCTTTACCAAGAGTGTCCTTATGCAGGAAGGTGCAACTGATAAATACATAGAGATACCGGAAGAAGTGAGAGAGCTCTACATTCAGTCCGGAAGGCCGCGACCCTTGATGAGGGCAAAGCGTCTTGAAAAGGAACTCAACACGCCGGCTAAACTGTATTACAAGTGTGAATTCTACAGTCCCACGGGGAGCCATAAAGTGAACACTGCTATCGCACAGGCGTATTTTGCGAAAAAAGAAGGCTTTGAACGGATGACTACCGAAACCGGTGCGGGGCAGTGGGGTACCGCTTTGGCGTATGCATGTTCACTCCTAGGCCTTGACCTTACAGTTTACTGGGTCAGGGCCGTTTCATCATGGAAGGACGAGAGGTTAAGATTGATGCAGATGTACGGCGCTGATGTGTATCCGTCACCCAGCCAACGTACCACCGTAGGCGGTGAACTGTTCAAACAGAACCCGGAACATCCCGGCGGTCTCGGTGTTGCCATATCCGAAGCCATAGAGGACGCCGCCAAGGACGATAAGGCGGTCTATTCACTGGGCTCGGTGCTCAATCACGTACTGCTGCACCAGACCATCATCGGTCTCGAGACGAAAAAGCAGATGGAGATAGTAGACGATTATCCGGATACCGTGATCTCATGTTTGGGCGGCGGCAGTAACTTCGGAGGTCTCGCTATCCCGTTTTTAAGGGACAGGATCAAGAACGGTAACGACACTGGATTCATCGCGGCACAGAGTGCAGTGGCACCCAATCTGGAAGGCGAGTACCGGTACGATTTCGGTGATTACGCAGAGCAAACGCCTCTGTTAAAGATGTGTACACTGGGTCATAGAGAGCATTTTCCCCCGATCAAGGGTGACGGTTTGAGATATCACGCGGCGGCTCCCATAATCAGTGCGTTACGTTATGCAGGTTATATTGACGCACATATCTACCCTGCTGACGAAAAATACGTATTTGATCGTGCTTCCAAGTTCGTTAAAACTGAAGGCTTTGTACCTGCTACCGAATCCGCATACAGCATCGCGGCGGCGGTGGACGAAGCGATGGAATGCAAGGAGAGCGGAGAAGAGAAGACCATCCTCTTCAACGTGAGCGGACACGGATTCATGGACATGCACGGTTTCGCTGATGTACTGAATCTACGGTGAAGACATGGACGGTATTCGGTAAGGAAACGGCCCTATCGCTATCCGTCACCCTCTTCTGGTTGACCGGGCAAGTCCTTCATCCATGAGGATACCCTACTCATTCGCTCCATCTCCGATATCATCTTCTGCCGAAGGTATATGGTCTTCGGCCTCCTGTTCCTCAATAGGAACAGCACCAGTACCAGAGTGAGCACTACCAGCAACGCCAGTATCAGTACCCCGACGAACATATCCGTGTCCACGGTTAAGCTATTTGCGGAAGTGGCTTCGTTTCCCCGGGTATCTATCACCCTCACGGTTATATCGTAAGCCCCGTCGTTCAATCCCCAAAAGGTGTATTCGGTGGATCCATTATCAATTTCTTTCGTTGCACTCAAGAATATGGATAAATGATGTAGGAACTCACTTTGTTCGTTCCTTCTCTTAATCATTTTTCTCCGCTCCACTCGAAGATTGATTAATGCCACAGAATCAAAGATTCTGTTCACTTTTTCACTTTCCTCGTTACACTCGTTAAGCAAAAAAGTGCAACAAGGGACTTATGTCCCCATTTCACGTCGGGCAAAGCCCTCGTAATGCGGGGGACTTGTGTCCCCCCTTTACTTCGGTAGGCTACCGCCTCCCTGCGTATGCTGCAGGAACTCGCTAACGCTCACTCCTCCCACTTTTTTGTTTCTTCGCAAAACTCAGAAACATAAAAATGCTGCAGAAACAGGTTACTGCTATTTTTCTTTTCGGAAACTCAAAGAAAAATAAATGCGAGGGAAGGGAAACTAACCCGTATTTGTATACAAATTTCCTTTGTGGGTTTATCATTACCTTTACTCATCGAGGGCGAATTCCACTGTCCAAACGATATTCGCTTCGGTCGGATTGTGGATCCAGTAGCCCTGCCCGGGGATGAAGACAAAGTTTGCAGGCTCGTGATCGTATGCGAGGTTGTATTCTTCTGTTTCATCGAAGTAGCCGATGATATCC
>CAZAMQ010000023.1:0-33563 GCA_964486225.1 uncultured Thermoplasmata archaeon
CAGCTTTTGTAACACTTTGATTCTCGGTGAGCCTGTAGCTCACCAATGCCTCAACCAAGGCATTGATATCTCTACCAAGGCTCTTGTCTTTTCCAAATATATCACACAATCGGAAAAGATATATTGTTGTTCGGTATTATCCTTCTTGCTCTTAGGAACGTGATTTTTGTTTGCATGAAAAGAACCGAACTAAGAGCACCTTTTATCTCTTACTGTCAAACTTGGGATGTAATAGTTTATTTTCGCGATCCTCTAATAGTTAAAAACGTCGGCTCAGATTTCCAACAAACATGCTGAATATTGATTCACGTAGATCTCCTGAGAGGAAACTGTTTGAAAATTTCTTTGACTCCTCTAGAGACAACTTTTCTACCTCATCGGGAATGTCTTCCACCAGAGGTCCGATATCATTTTTACTCTCAACAAAAAAAGTACAGACATCAGCACCTGTTTTCTTACCCAACTCCATTTCCTTCCAAACAAGATAGGTGAGTTTCCCCGATACTGCCATACCTATCACAACATCAGATCGAGCTATACGCTCTTTTAAATCGTTTTTTAAACCAAAGTCCGCAGGGTTAATTATCTCTTTAGCATCGAGTTCACCTAGTATATTGATACATATACTTTCGGTTTTAGTTCGAAAACAAAAGGCCGGGTGACTAAAGTATACAACCTTAGATGTAAATGGTTTTATATCACTGTTATTAAAGGGGGGCTCATTTCTTTTAATCATCATCCCCCCCTCTTTTGACACGATCAAATAATGTGGGAGGTGTGTAATCTGTATCTGTGCTCTCACAGTTGACTTCTGACCCTGTCTGCTCCTCGATATAAGTATATGCAGTTGCTGTATGAGAACTATATATTAGATATATTCCAATAATCGTTGAAAAAAAAGCGGGAAAAGCTAATAACGAATATGGTTGTTCATAATAATCCATAGAATAACTATATTCCACACTACTCCCGAAATATTCAGATCCAGATGGAATAATAAGATACCGTGAATCATTTGTAAGATTTATGGTTATAGATTCACTAGGCTGAAGTTCTATCGTTTCAACAACTTTCTCTTCCGCTCCCTCTATTGTGAGAGTTACAGATAGATTTTGGCTGCTAATAAAACGAATATAAAGAATTCTACTCTTAGGTTCTAATGCCCCGGGAAGTCGTACTAATTTACCTCCTCCTTGAGCCGACCATTCATGATGACCTTCCTCAGACACCGTAACAACGTTCATGTTAATAGATGCAAAGGAGAGAATCGGTGCTAAAATTAGCACTATCATCCCTATCTTGAATCTTCTAGTCGATATTGTGCGTTTCAATATCTTTTGACGGTTGTTCTTACTCATATGACTCCTGTATATATATATATCGAACGTTCTAGTAGATAAATATGTTTTGGATTTAACATCTATTCTAGAAGTATAGTATAAACTCTTACGAATGATGTGATCGGCCGATGCCTCTTCACAGTTCCCCGGCTTTGAATTCTTCTTCCTTCTCTATATCTCCTTTTTCAGATAGCTTCTTTACCCTGAACTTATATTCGATCTCACCAGCGAAATGGCATCTTGCAAGGTGACTTTTTTCAGCGGGTTCTTTATTTTCCGGTACCTTCTCTATACATATCCTCTTTGCGTATGGGCATCGAGGATGGAATCTGCAGCCTTCCGGTATATTTGTTCCCGCAGGAATATCTCCACGTATAGGTATTTCTTTTATACGGTCCAATCTTTCTGGCTCAGGTTCCGGAACCGCTGTTAAAAGTGCTTGAGTATAAGGATGTAAAGGATTGTCAAGAACCTCTCCGACTGGACCTTGTTCAACGATATCTCCTAGATACATTACCGCCAGATATTTTGCAAAAAATCTAGTGGTAGATATATCATGGGTTATGTATAGGTATGTAAGATCCTCTTTTTCTATGAGATCTTTCATTAAATTGAGAAGCTCGGCACGTACTGAAACATCCAACATAGAAACTGGTTCGTCAGCAACTATAAAATCCGGGTTCAATATAAGACATCGTGCTATAGCAACTCTCTGTCTTTGTCCACCGGAGAGCATATGTGGATACCTATCGATAAACTCATCTGGAGGTGTTAAACGTACCTCTTCAAGGGCCTCTTCAATCAAAGCTCGTCTCTCGGCAATGGAATTCCCTATCCCATGTATCAAAAGTGGTTCTTCCAGTATATCGTAAACTTTAAACCTAGGGTCTAAGGATGAAAAAGGATCTTGATATATCATCTGAGCGATCCTCCGGTAGGCCCGGAGCTTGTATGGATCCGTGAGGTTGGCAATATTTATACCCTTTACATAGAGTTCACCAGAGGTTAAATCGGTAAGCCTTAATATCATCTTTCCAACTGTAGTTTTACCACATCCGGATTCGCCCACTAGGGCAAATGATTCTTTCTCTTTTATACTGAAGTCGATATTGTCAACTGCTTTTACAAACAGTTTTGGTTTCCTCAATATCTTATTAATAAAAGATTGGCTTACTTCGAAATCCTTTTTCAGGTTCCTAGCTTCTATTAAAGTTCTGGACATATTTAACCCCTCCTATCATAAAGATGACACTTAACTTTTACACCTTCGACATCATGTATATCGGGTTCTTCCTTGGAACACCTGTCAAAAGCCTGTTCACATCGTGGGTGGAATCTGCACCCTTTAGGCGGGTCCGTAAGCTCTGGTGGTGCGCCTGGGATGTATTCAAGCCTATCAATATCCATGTGCAATCTTGGTATTGCGGCTATCAATTTCTGTGTATAGGGGTGTTTTGGATTTTTATATATATCAATAGCACTCCCAAGTTCTACAATCCATCCCGCATACATAATTGCCAAGATATCAGATATTTCTGCGAGGATACTCAGATCGTGAGTGATAAAGATCATTCCATTATTTAGCTTCTTTTTAAGAACTTTAAGATCGTTCATTATCCTAGCTTCCACCACTACGTCCAAAGCGGTAGTCGGTTCATCCAATATGACCACATCAGGCTCAAGCAATAGAGAAGTAGCGATGATTATCCTCTGTTTCTGACCGCCACTTAATTCATGAGGATATCTGTAAAATAGCTCATAATCGATGTTGACCATATCAAGATATTTGAAGCATATGTCCTTTGCTCGGTCACCTTTGATATCCTTAAGATATCTCAAAGGCTCCATCATCTGGTGTCCGACAGAATAAACAGGGGTCATTATATCCATCGCACCCTGGAATACCATAGATATTTTCTGCCATCGAAGTTTTTTCCGTGCCTCTTCTTCATCAAGCTCTGTTACCTCTAGGTTTCCAAGTCGAATACTGCCGGATACTATTTTTCCGGGAGGTTGAACCATCCGTAATAAGCTGAAAGCCAGAGTACTCTTTCCACAACCGCTCTCGCCTGCAATACCTATCGATTGGCCCCCTTTCAATTGGAAAGAAGCGTTGTCTAATGCTTTTACTTCTCCTTTACTGGTAAAGTAATGCGTAGTTAAGTCCTCTACATCAAGTATAACTTTTTCTTTAATCTGAATCACCTCTGTCTCATCTTAGGATTGATTACCCGTTCTAACGCCATACCAGTTGTGATGAAACCGAATCCGAGTAGGGCTAGGCCTAATCCCGGTAACAGGACCCACCACCACATACCAGCTATGGTAGCTTGGCCACCATAGGCTTCGGATAGCATTCTACCCCAAGTCACAACCGTGGGGTCAGCTAGACCTAACACACTGAGTCCTGCTTCAGCTATTACAACCAAGGGAATCATCAGAGCACCCTCGGCAATAGCGTAAGGTAAAAGCTGGGGTATCATGTGACGCGTGATTACACGTCCTCCGCTTGACCCCAATGATTGGGCCGCCTCAACATAGGTATCTTGACGTATCTGGATACCCCTAGCACGGATTATCTTTGCTAGTCCGCGCCAGCCTAACAATACATAAATCGATACGAAAATCCATATCGAACGATCTATTGCATACATAGTAATTACAAGTATCGGGAACAATGGGATACCGAGCATGATTTCGTTCGCTCTCTGCATGATCTCGTCCACCCATCCACCATAATAAGCACTGGTCATCCCGTATAATAGTGCTATGGAGATTGAAGACATAGATACTATCGCACCAATAATGAGGGCGTATCTAGCACCATAAACCCACCCCATGAAAAGGTCTTTTCTGCTGGAATCCGTACCCATGAGCCCATACTTCTGCCCCCTGAACAGTACGCGTGTTTCTTCATCATCTAACTCATCTAGACCTACTAGCTCGATCTCAAGAACATAATCCCCTTTATATGATTCTGGATCTGAAAATATGTCCTCATTTGGTTTTGCAAAAGGTATCATATCCGTATTTACATCATCCCTTCCGGGTGGATTATCATCTTCAGGATAGAACTCATTATATAATTGCAGGGCATATTCATACGTTTTATCCCTACCCTGTTCAGATCTCAAAGTGAATTTATAGGAAAATGTATTGTTCCTGGCAGACACTGCATCATTTACATATCCTAGCCTAGTTCCGTCGGGTTTTATCAGGTCTATATATACCCATACCTCGTTCTGCGTACTTGTGCCGCCTAAAAATACGGTTACATCCGAAGGTGGGTAGTCGTAGTCGTTTTTATAGTTATATATAAGCGTACCATCCTCGAACTCATCGTAGTTCTCACGTATATCATGTGGTGCCCTTGAACCGGATAGGATATAATCCGCCCATACGGGTGAAGCGCCCCGGGGATTATCACTCCAACGGCCGGGATTCGCCCACTGGCCATCTGTGTCCGGTGCCAACCAGGGTGCTAAGAGGGAAATAATTAGTAAAAATATGATTATTCCGAAACCTAACATGCCCATTCTTTGACCTTTGAATTCTTTCATTATACTGGTTGCTCTTTCTTTGACATCTTCTAATCTCATTGATACCACCTTATACTTTTTTCTCCGCCCCTACTTCTACCCTTGGATCCAAGAAGCCGTAAAGGAGGTCTGCTATTAGGTATCCCACAACCCACAATACTGTCGTTATGTAAACGATACCCATAATAACGGGCATATCAGACTCCGCGAATATGGCGGTTCGGAGAAGATATCCCATACCCGGCCAGTTATATATGACCTCTGTGATCATCGCACCACCTATGGATAATAGGAAAGAAAGTATTGCACTAGTTAATATCGGTGGTGCTGCGGTCTTCAAGGTATGCCCATAAATAACCTTTCTTTCGGGAATGCCTTTCGCCCTAGCGGCCATTATATAATCATCTTGAAGTACTGATGTGACCATGTTCCTAGTGGCCCAAGCCCTTCCTCCAACACTGACGAACACAATTGTTCCTAAAGGCATTATCATACGTCTCAGAACACCTGTATAATAAGGCCAACCTTCTTCAGTTGGAAATGGAAAAGAAGACGCGGGGAACCAGCCCAGTTGAAAGCCGAATAGAAGTATAGCTAACATCCCTACCCACCACATGGGTAAACTCGCTGTAACTATTCCAAATATAGAAAGTGCTTTATCAAGCTTAGTACCAGCAACTTGGGCCGCTTTCAATCCCATCCCTATCCCTAATATAATAGATATGCAAGCTGCAGTTGTGAATAATAATATTGTCCTTGGTAGATACATCAGTATTATGGTAGTGACATATGCATCCTCGGCCTGGTAATAATGCCTAGTGGTCGATTGCCCTAGATTGAAAGTAAATGTGTTCCATGTTCTACGTGTCACCTTTTCAAGAAAAGGGTCATTTAGCCCGTATATATTCTCCAGCCTATCTTTCTCCTGATTTACAAGGTGTTCCCTTTCTTCGTCACTTAGATCCGGGTCCAGACCCAATGAATAACCCCTTAACTCATCGGCCACTATTCCCCTTGCCATTTCGTCAGCCATATTACTGTATAAAAAAGCAATTATAAGAACCACTATGAACAAAACAACTACGGCATTAATGGACCTTAACACGAAGTATTTAAGTGATGTTGGCATGTTTATCGTAAATAGACACGCAAGTTGATAATATAAATTTTTCGGTAAAACCCAACCCGCTTTTTTTCATGTCCAGGTGAAACAGATAATTATTTATGAACAGATTCTTGAACAATAGAATCTGAGTAAGATATTTCATCCTGATGTAATGAGAAAGGTTCATCTCTCGGAAAGCATTTTTCCGAGCTATAGACTCAATGCACAACAACTACATCCCAAGGTATGTTTTGAAATTGACTTTGCAACCCAAGTTTGACACTTAGCTCCGCTAATTTGTTAAGAAAATTGATTTGACAGAAGTCTTTCCACCAGGAAATATTTCCTAGAGTCAACAGAAACTATCGTTTAGCTGTTGATTTGGGGTAAATATCAGATGCTTCTGCACGGTTACGATTGTTCCAATCGGAAAAGATATATTGTTGTTCGGTTTTATAACGATTCACAAGCTATGGGGTATATAGCTTTGTGATGAGTTAATAGTGGAAAAGATGTAATTTTGATAATTTTCTTTTCCGCTGAATTGATCTTGCTCTCAGGGACGTGATTTTTGTTTGCATGAAAAGAACCGAACTAAGAGCACCTTTTATCTCTTACTGTCAAACTTGGGATAGATATTTTATCTCAAAGAAATTTTTGAAAAAGAACGCAAATAAGTGGGGATGTTCTACAACAAAATCAAGTATTACATTCCACAAGAAAGGAGATACAGACTCGGTATTGAAATATATGATCAGAGGAAGACAACAAGGCCTCGCTGCTGAGTTGGCAGAAAAACCCTGCCGTAGAGGATGTAAAAGAGTACTAGAGATCGTCGAAGACGGGTGATATTCATCGGAAAACATCCTTGGAACAGTAGTTATCTCTACAACCGAAGGAAGAAAACACAGGTAAAGATACGTCTCTTACCAACAGTCGTGTTGAACCCCGTATCGAAGATGTTGATGGTGCACTAATGACCCCCTTGAAGAGGTGGGTAAGATATTAAAACAACTAGTCGGTGAAGGATACATTGAGGGAAAATTCAGGTTGGTTTTTAGGACTTGTAAGTCGGAACGATCACGATAAATTGTAATCTCGATTTTTTCTATAATCTAATATTTGATGCGGCTCATTTCATTTGAAATGCGTTTTGAATAAAAAAAGACAAAAAAAAGAAAGAAAAAGGAAAGGGTTTTAAGTTGTTTTAAAATCTTACCGGACTTACCGCTTCTTCCTGTGGTATATAATAACCGCAAAGGTTATGCCTACCGCAAGCAAAACAAAGGCAAAGCCTGGTGAGTCGCCGTTTTCGTCGCCGTTTCCATCGCCGTTTCCGTCGTCTTCGACTTCAACCTCTACACGGACATATTCGGTGCCGATCTGGAATATATAATCTCCAGCATCGTCGAATGTCGCTGTGAAATCATCCGAAGCACTACCGTTGGCCGGTATGGTAACTGTTTGCCATACCGATGCATCTAGATATACATCAAGATCAGCATCATCCTCACCGTGGTTGTCCGCACTGACCGTTACAGTCACTGTTAACGGAGCATTACCTGAAGTAGGACTCGCTGACAGTGTGATGTTCTCTACACCTTCGGGAACCGGTGTCGGTTCGGGGGGTGCCGGATCCTCATCGGATTCGATAGTCACACCAGCAGACACTTCTGCGGGCAGTAACTGACCTTCTATCTCAGCTATGATTCTTGCCTCGTATGTTCCTGGATCAAGATTCTCAGTCTCGTCACTCGATATGGTCACTGTAAACACTGAGTTTGTCAGATCGACATCTGTTGTAACGAATTCTTCTGAACCTTCCAAGAGCAGAGCGGCTTCAACCGTATAGGAATCTCCTTCAGTGAGATCTCTGGTAACCCTTAGAGGATACTCTTCATCAACTCTAGCACGTACGCTGAGAGAGATTGCGTCTCCCTGTGTTACCTTTCGTGGAGCGGATAGAGTGCCAAGTCGCAATCTTGCAACAGCAAGTTTATCTCTCCAGTAATCATCCGGGAATGGATAGCCATCGTCTTCGCCCCATCGTTCGAACTCTATGACAAGGTTTGACGGATCGTGGGTAACTAGCTTGAATGGCCCGTGGGTTATCCAGAAGTGATCGTATTCGGCATAGAAGTCGCGCATCAGCCCGATATCAGCGTCGGCATCTCCCGGACTCAGTGGGATGGGGCTGTTCCTGTCTGCGCGTAGGTAGGGCGGCACGAAGTCCTCAGCCGCCAGTATACCAAGAGTCGCATCGTAGTCTACACCCTGTGCCGAACTCAACCAGTGTATGTAGTTGGTTCCGGGTCCGGATGCCCAATTATAAGCCTGGTCGTTCAACGTATCATCGGGAGCTAGATCTGTTAATCCTATCAACTGAGATGCCGCCTCGTATTGCTGCCAAGGTACTTCCGGCATCCACATATAATAACCACCGATCTGTGGGTCCGTTGGGAAGGTATAGTCACCGTAAATTGTTATCGTATCTGCATCCTCGTCAAAGACTATTCCTTTGATGTTGTTGTAATATGGCTGGCTAGCTTCCATTGCACCTACATAGTAGTGTTCACCGGCATCAGTGAGCCAGCATAGCTGTTTGCTAAAGGCATAGTATGCCACAAGGTCCTGCATGTTGAATTCATGATCGGAATCGGAATGCCATGTACCGAAGTGCCATTTGTACTCGACGGCGGTTGCTACCTCTACACCGGAGCCGACTTCGTACCATTCTTCATCAAATACATCGTAGTTTACTGCGTCGGCGGGTACTTCGAGCCACTTAGTCAGATTGCCGTCATCGTCGTACTCGTATCCCCTCATGACCTCTTCGAAATCAGCTCTCATACCTATGGGTATGCCTTGTGCGGGATCCATCATGGTGGCGAAGTCGCGTGACATTCTAGCCTGCAGTACACTGTAGTAATCAGCGAATCCTGCGATGTTGTTCCAGTTGTCCATGTACAAAGCACCGGTGGCTGAGAATTGTGCAGCTACCAGTTCACCGTCAACTGTTTTTATGGTTCTTGGTGAAAACACCTGCGACCAGCCGGTTACAACGTCAGTTGCGACCTCTGTTACAGCATCCCTGTTGAGCGGGATGAAATCAATACTTGTTTGTACGAATACCCTGACAGACTCGTGAATGCCGGCGTCCGTTAAATCCTGGAACATCACCCAGTAGGTGTCTTCGTCCGGTACCTGTCCAGACATCAATGGCATTGCGAGTTCATACAGATTATCCGCTGCAGGGTCGTCCCGGTGGTATCCATATCCAGCTTCCGGATCGATATACTTCTGAAAATAATCACCGGGCATGTATGGATAAAAGGGTGTGTACATCTGCGCGGAGGATGCATGCTGGTATGCTACAGCTGCGGATGCTATCCATCCGCCTGTATAGAAGCCCCACTGCATTTCTGATGCATCGGTAAATAGCCATGTGTTAACAAATGTTCTGTCAATATCATCGCGGAACACCTTGATTCCACAGGCTTCCAACTGATTGCTGAACCAATGTCCTATATCGCTACGTCTATCTTCGATCCTTAATCCACCGTGGGTCTCTACTTCCATCCAGTCGCCGCCGGGTGGTCGGTACTCCCAGAAGTCGCCCTCTTTTCTAAGATCTCCTTCTAGGTCGTCATGGTTCATCGCATCCGTCATGGCATCATTTATCATGTCGTTCGCGTAGTCGAAATCCCCGGAATAGGTTATACCGCGATCTTCTATGAGCGGTGCGAAATATTCTTCATACGCCGGATTTCTCTGTCCGATAGCAGCGTACATTGCTATCCCGTATCCATCATAGATGTCTTCAACGACCATCTGTCTGTTGATCAGCCAGTTGGTGGCGTATCGTATCTCACGGATGTTCCATGGGTTGAAGTAATCTAGATTCCCGTCGCCGGTGGTATCGACTTCCGCGTAGCCTCCGGTAGTCGCTGTGTTGTAATACATATTGTTGTAGCTACCATAGCTATTCAAGACGGTTAACTGCGCTTTCCAATCGTCCCTTACTTCCGCATAGATGGGACCCTCCACTGCTTGGAGGAACGCGTCTAGCACGCCGGTTGCGGTATCTCCAACACCGACTCCTTGTTCCATTCTCACTTCCAGCCTTATATGGTCGACAAATTGGTCGTCCGCTGAGGCTGGACTGTTCCCAAAGACTGCAAATATGCTGCTGACTAGTACAGCAACCATAAGCAGGCCCAATATCTTTTTGCATTTCATAGTTATTCTACCTCTTTCAAAGCAAGAAACTAAATCGTATTTAAAGTTTATGGGGACTTTTGTCCTATTTAGTCTATGCTAAACACGAAAATTATATTTACTTCCCTCCGACATATACTCGACATCATGGATCAAGACATAAGAGCGTTATTCATATTAGGAACGTTCCTTTTCTACTATGTTATCGTGCCTTTTGGTATAATATACGGTATGTGGCACCTTTGGGATAAGGAGATAGGATTACGTATGACCAAAGGGAAGAAATGGCCATATTACAAAGACGAAAAATCCTCTCCGAAAAAATCGTTTGATTTAAAGCGCGCGAAGACATTATTTATTGTTTTTTTGATCATCTCGCTCCCGCTCTGGAGTCTTTCAACATCTTCGATAGCTGGAAACCGTTTGAGGAGCGAGATAAGAGGAGGAACCATGATAAATCCTATTATTCGTGACCCTGTCGTAAATACATTAGGGCCTTCGTACGACGCTGCCAGTATTATTAAAAAGATGGAAGAGAGACAAGATTTCTGGATGTTCGATGAACTAGACGAGGTAGTTGATTTTGACTATTTAACTAAACTACCCGGGCGACTGGCGGTATATCAACTAGACCGAGGTCGTTATGTAATAACTTATACGTATCTATCTCCGATCCCCATGATGAGAGCCTACGGATTCCAGTTTGCACTATACGAAGATGGTGAACGGATCTTGGTAATGGCGAGAGAGCAGTCCTACATGTTCCCGATGTATCCGGACATTACTGGCATAGCGGATATATGACCCCAAATAGTTTTAATAAAGATTGTATCCTGTTATATTCATGACCGAATTCTCAGTTGTACTTATCAGCACCAAATATACAGGCAATATGGGCGCGATAGCAAGGGTAATGAAAAACTTTGGTATACGGGATTTAATACTGGTCAAACCTCCTGACATAGATGACGATGCCATTGCACGCTCAATGCACGCTTCGGATATCCTTCTTGGTGCTAGGAAATACGATACGTTAGAAGGTGCATTGAGTGATCATGATATGGTCGTGGGGACCTCGGGTATAGGCACCGTTAAGGAAAAACATTTTCTTCGACATTCCGAAGATCCCGAGTACTTTGCGTCAGACATTTTGGATTACGACGGTAAAGTAGCAATTATTTTCGGCCGGGAGGATATCGGTTTGAAGAACGAAGAATTAAGATCGTGCGACAGGCTCATCACCATACCGACCTCGGACGAATACCCTATAATGAACTTGTCACATGCGGTATCCGTCATCCTTTACGAGTTATTCAAAGTTACAGAGGTCACCGATGCGGAGGAAACCTTTGAAGTATTACGTGAAGAGAACAGAGAGCGGTTGTTCGAACTTTTCTCCCGGATACTGATGCATGCCAAATATCCTGAGCACAAACGAGAAAGAACCGAGATCATGTTCAGGAGAGTGCTTGGCAGGGCGAAGTTAAAACGGAGAGAATACCATCGTTTGATGGGTGTGTTCTCGTATATAGAAGAGAAGATGAGATGATCCGCCGTTCATATGCCGGCTTTCTCGGTTAGTAATCTTTTCAACTCTTCCCTATCCCCGGCTTCCAACCCGAAATATTCCTGGAATTTAGGACTGGTCCTTATGGAATATGTCCTGCCTGCCTTCTCTAACAGTATCAAGCCTTTTTCTTTTAGCTTCTCGATATGTTCATAAACCTTATCACCCAATCTTTTCCGAAGTTCACTTTGTTTAACCGGTTGATAATATGCGATCAAAGCCGCGGTTTTAAGAAGGTCACTGTCTATATCCTCTTCCATCACTGGCAAGACGAACTGTTTGAACTCATGCTTCAACTGCATGGAATAATTTCGACCTACCTTCTTTATCTCTATAGCGGTGCGACGACTTCTGTACATCCGCATGAGTTTTTTTATCCCTTTTCTAACCTCGCTTCGACTTATACCCGTGACCTCTTCTATATCCGGAACGGTCAGGGGACGTCCGGCGGAAAAAAGGGCTGATTCGACAGCTTCCACGGACATATCTTCGTCGTCTCTATTATCCTCATCATCACGATTGCTGACGTTCATATGTATCGACATAACAAAACACGATATATCAATTTACCCCTTGATATAGTCGATGATGCAAAAACACATATACCTATCATAATTATCCATCATACATGCCTGTGATTTCAGTAAACCCTTCAGAGCTGATAAGATTCAGTAAGGCAGACGAGAAAGAATTGCTGTCCGTATTACCCAAACTTGGGATAGACATAAACAGTACGGATGATGAAAGGTGGGAACTCGAGGTGTTCCCCGACAGGTGCGATATGCTTTCTCTAGAGGGCATCGGCAGAGCGGTGAAAGGTTTTCTGGGCATCGAAAAAAATTTACCTGAATATACCGTAGAACCGTCGGAGATAGTCACCGAGGTGGAACTCAGCGTCCAAGACGTACGACCATTCATCAGCACCGCGTTGGTCAAGAACGTAAAACTTTCCGAAGAATTTCTTAAATCATTGATGGACATTCAGGAAAAACTTCACATGACCCTTGGCCGCAACCGTAGAAAGGTTGCCATCGGTATCCATGACTTTACCGACATTGAACCGCCCTTCACTTACAAAGCCGTGAGACCGGAGGAAATTTCCTTTGTTCCCTTACAAAGGACACATAAGATGACGCTTAAAGATATACTTGAGAAGCACGAAAAAGGCAAGGATTATGCACATATACTGGTGGGGAAAGAGAGATATCCCGTGATCCTTGACTCAAAAGATGATATCCTTTCATTCCCACCCATAATCAATGGAATGCTCACCCAAGTGACATCACGGACGGATACATTATTCATAGATATGACCGGGACCGACGAAAGTGCACTTTTAAATACACTTAATATCCTTTGTTCAATGCTGGCCGACCGGGGTGCGGATATATATTCCACAACGGTATCCTACGGTGGTAGAGAGAAAGTATTTCCTGACCTAGCCACCAAGTGCATAGAATCGGACTTGAATGAGGCACGGTCGTTACTGGGCGTCTCCTTTGATACCATTAAGGCCTCCGATGCATTCGAACGTATGGGATATTATGTTAAAGAGATATCGAACAATAAAGCAACGTTACTGTACCCCGCTTACAGACACGACATACTGCACCCTTGGGATACCTTCGAAGACCTAGCCGTAGGTTTGGATTACGAAGCATTTATAGGGTGCATGCCCCGCATGGTTACCATCGGAAAGAGTTCACAGAAAAAGGAATTGGAGAATACTTCGGCGGAATTACTGATAGGATACGGATATAACGAGGTGATGAACTATCCGCTTAGCAATCCGGACAGTGAATACCATAAGATGCGACTCCAACCACATGATGAGCATACTGTCCTGAAAAATCCGGTGAGTGAAGAGCAGACCTGTTTACGCACCTGGTTACTACCCTCCCTTCTGCTCAATCTGAAAAACAACAGAAACCGATCACTTCCTCAAAGGTTCTTCGAGATAGGAGACGTTGTAACCGATGGAGAACCTTACAACAAGATGGCGGCGGTAACCTGTCATTCCGAAGCCGGGTTCACCGAGATGAAATCGATGATGGAAGGACTTATGAAAGCGATGGGCATCAAGTTTATCATAGAACCTAAAAGACATGATAGTTTCATATCCGGTAGATGTGCCTCGTTACAGGCAGACGGGAAAGAATTTGGCTTTTTCGGAGAGATACATCCTCAAGTACTCTCTAACTTCGAACTAGAGTACCCGTGTTCAGCCTTTGAAATAGACCTTAGGGGTCTAGGATAAACGTTAAAAAAGGGACTCCCTTTGGCATCCCTGATAACCTTGCCCGATGTGATAATAGTTGGAGGCGGCCCTGCCGGCCTGAGAGTAGCTCGAAAAGTAGCCAAAGCGGGCTACGGAACACTAGTTCTGGAAGAGGATAGAGTAATAGGTTCGCCGGTTCAATGCGCAGGCCTGGTATCGACTAGAGTGGTGGAGATGACCGGGACGAAAAGTGTTATCGGTGATTTCTGTAGTGCCACTATACATCCACCCAATGCCGCCCCTCTGGAGATAGCTTCATCGATACCGAAGGCCCATGTTCTCGATAGATGTGCATTCGATCGTGAAATGGCAAAAAAAGCGGTAAAAGAAGGTGCGGAGATGCGCCTGGGCTGCAGGGTGACAGGATGGGACAGGGATGGAAAGATATTCTTTAACGCCGATGGAGAGAAACATACTACTTGTGCCGATGTGGTGATAGGAGCTGACGGGCCCAATTCTCTTCTCCGACGCTTATCGGATATCCCGGTTAAAGGAGAACATTTACCCGGGATACAGGCTGTAGTGGGGAAAGAACCCAACGGTATCCACATATACATAGGTAACAACATAGCACCGGGATTCTTTGCATGGGAATTACCGCATCCCGCAGGAACTACAGTCGGACTTGCAACCGATGCGGGAAACGCATACGACTACTTGATGAAACTACTCGAACGCATTGGACTGGAGAGGAAAGTTATCGCGTTACAGGCGGGCACCATCCCCTTCGGGAAGTTAGAAAAATCTGTAGAAGATGGATTCATGCTAGTGGGGGATGCCGCCTACCAGGTAAAACCCTTGTCCGGCGGTGGATTATACACCGGGTTGGTATCGGCTGATCACTGTGCCGATGTACTCGTAGATGCCCTGGACACCAAGGATTTTTCAGAAGAACGTCTAGCCGAATATCACCAAAGATGGCAGAATGACATAGGCGATGAGATATCCAAAGGGTTATGGATGCAGAGGATATACCGCCGATTCAATGACGACAAATTGGATAGCTTGTTCGATACTTTAAGAGAGAGGAAGATAATGGATGTGGTAGGAAATGAAGGAGATATAGACTATCCGTCAGCTCTTGCGCGGTCCGCGCTCAAAACGTCTCCTAAACTGCTTAAATTTGCCGGACCATTGATTAAGAGTCTTTTCTAACCACGGAAAAGAATTGTATTCTTCCTGCATGTACAACATAACTGCGAAGATTCCAAAGAAAGCGGCCAGTCCGCCGAGCAGATACTGGGGCCACCGTGGTATGGAAGTTTTAACGGAAAAGCTCGTATCCGGTATTATACCGTTGACCTCCAGATGAGTAATATTGATACTGCCGGAATAATTCGGGTCCCCTTCAGAGGGTCTTCTCGTGGCGAATGACCACTCTTCATCTGTGAAATGACCTCTTGAACGCAGTACGCTGTGGTTGCCCGTTGGCCCGTAATCGAATTCTATTTCAAACCGTACGAAATACACCCCTTTCTCTGTCTTCCTTTCGGTTTGGATGATCAATTCTACGGGTATGGTACTGCCGCTAGCCCGCATGCCGAGATCGAAACTTCTTGTTGTGGTGCCCGAACCCTTGAATACAGGGGGACTATCGATTTCGGAAATATCTTTCTCTTCGTCTAGATCTGCATAACCGTAGATATCAACAGTGAACCGAACGTTCTCAAAGTCACCTTCGTATTCGTTTGTGATGTTAAAAGACAATCTGCCGGACTCCGACGGCCTAATAACGGGAGTGTGGAAATCTGAAAGTATCTTGTTAGCCTTGCCGGGATCTGATACCTCCGTCACGTATGCCTGGACGGAAACCGTGGTAAGCATAAACACCAGGATCATAACAACGATGGGTATAGTTAACGATTTTTTTCGCATCTTGTCTATTACAGTTACTAATAGGTATAAAATACTTATGTGAAATACCTTATGTTGTTTCAGATGAAAGATAAACGTCCCGTGATCAGGGTGCCCAAGACAAAAGGAGAGATAACGCTTAGGAAGTTGAAAAAAGAAGGGAGGTTAGATAAGGAACGATTGATAAAGGAATGCGACAGCGAGTTGGTTATACCGGTCACAGCGGACGGTAGTGAACTTTCGGACGAACTGCAAAAAAAACCGCCCCTTCCCACGCCCTTTGAAAGAGTGAAGAAGGCTGTTGATATTCCCGGGACGTTAAAAGAACTTCTTCCTTCACGCTGGGAACGTATAGGTGACGTTCTACTCATCAAATTACCATCTGAACTACTCGAATATAAAGATATCATAGGTGCTGGCTATGCACGTGTGTTAGAGGTAAAAACTGTAGCTCTACAGGGTGATATAGTCGGACGAACAAGGGAGCCTATCATCAAGGTCATACATGGTACTGATACGGAGACGATACACCTTGAGAACCGGGTTAAATTCAAACATGATATCGCCAAGTTGATGTTCTCCAGCGGTAACATCGACGAAAGGATACATATGTCAAAAATAGACATCCGTGACGAAATTGTGGTGGATATGTTCGCAGGGATCGGCTATTTTTGTCTGCCTATGGCGGTTCACGGTTCACCGAAGAATATCTATGCACTTGAGATCAATCCTACGGCACTCGGATACCTGAAAGAGAACTGCGTTTTAAACGATGTTGGCCATATCGTTCGTCCATGGCCGGGTGACAACCGTGATTTTACCTTGGATGAAAAGGCCGACAGGGTGGTCATGGGCTACTTACACGACACCTGGAAATATCTGCCGAAGGCATTGGAATTTCTTGGAGGAGAGGGTATCATCCACTTCCATACCCTTGTTGAAGAAGGTGATATAACAGAGGGGGTCATCATGCAGCTTGGAAAAGGTAGTGTGGGAGATGCAGAGATCGAAGATATACGTAATATAAAATCATATGCACCCCGTATATACCATATAGTAGCAGACATTGATATCAACCCATGAGCATAAAAAAATCTTTATCCTACTAGACCATTCCGTGAACGGTGACGTAATGCCAAAATGCCCAAACTGTGACGAATATTATACATATAATGAGGAAGGGAAATGTCCTAGATGCGGATATTACACGGACGGTGCCTATTATCCGCCTCCGCCACCCCGATATTCCACATTTACAACCCCTCGTACCGAGACCGACATAGGCGGGACTTTATCCCTAACCAAGGATATACTTACGAAAAATTTTATGGCGATCTTAACTTACCTGCTGATACCAATCATCATCGTATCTGTACTTAACATCTTATCCATGTGGACTATGTTTTCCGCCCTGGAGACGTTGACCTTTGGTGAGATGGATGAAGAGGCGTTTGCGGCATTCATCAACTACATGGTCACATTGTACCTTGTGGTGATACCCCTGACCATGGTTATATGGATCGTCGAATTGCTCTTCGGTGGCGGTATTGTGGGTATGACGAAGGAGGGGTTCGAAGACAAACGTGTAAATGTTAATACCGGGTTGGATGTTCTCAAAAGGAATCCTCTAGGGATAATCGGTGCAAGCGTGGTTCTGACCCTTTTATTCTATATCGGTAATTTCATATGTTTTATCATCAGCCTGTTATTCTGCTATTTCTGGCTGTTCACCCTACCGATAATCGTTATCGAGGGCAAAGGTATCTCCGCTGCCATGTCATCCAGCAAGGATTTTGCCAAGGAACACGGCACCGCAGGGTTCACCATCGTAGTGATCATCATCGTTATCATGATAAGCAGCATAGGTAGTGTTATAGGTATGCTTTTGAGCGGTACACTCTTCATTTTACTTGAATTTAACATCAAGGAGATGCCGGTGTTCGGACCTAGATTCATCGTAGGACAGATCATAGCGAGTATATTCAGCGTGATCAGCACCGCAATTGCAATAATGTGCGCCACCGTGCATTACCTTCGAGGAAGAGATTTCTCTGCACAAGATGTTATGTCTTGGCCAAACCGATACTACCAACCACCGCCTCCACCGCCACCTCCATACGATTATGACGACTATACATACCGTAGATAGATATATATAACTCGACCAGAGTGATTGGGATGGATATCATGAAAGAAGCCATGTTCTGGGAAAAGGTAGACAAAGGTAAAATCCGATGTGAACTGTGCGCACACCACTGTCTGATAAAGGACGGGAGCAGAGGACGTTGTAATGTGCGGGAAAACCGTGATGGCCGATTGTATTCCTTGGTTTACGGGAAGGCAGCATCACTTGTTTCGGATCCCATAGAGAAGAAACCTTTGTACCACTTTCATCCTGGTACTAAAGCTCTTTCTTACGGAACAATAGGGTGCAACTTAAGCTGTGAGTTCTGCCAGAATGCATCTCTTTCAAATGGTGATCCTGAGACCACCTATCTTACCCGTTATACTGTGGAAGAGATAGTGGAACAGGCATTAAAGTACGACGGGATAGCATGGACGTACAACGAACCGACGGTATCATACGAATTCAGTTACGATGTGTTCCGTGAGTACAAGAGGAGGAGCGGCGGCTACACCGTGTACGTGACCAACGGATATATCGAATCAGAACCTTTGAAACAGCTGGCATCCTATCTGGATGCGATGAATATAGACATAAAGGCATTCCACGACGAATTCTACAAAAAAATCGTCGGCGGCAGGCTGAGGCCAGTACTAGATACTGCGAAGAGGGCGGTCAAACTGGATATACATGTGGAAGTAACATACCTGATCATTCCCGGGCACAACGATGATTCAAAAGAACTATCCGATTTCTCTGATTGGGTAAAGAAAAATCTAGGTGAAGACACGCCCACACATTTCTCCAGGTTCCATCCGGATCATCTTATGCGGGACGTTCCACCTACACCTTCAAACAAGATGGAAGAAGCTCGTGTTATCGCTGCCGAATCAGGGCTAAACTATGTATATCTGGGCAACCTACCGGCGGATAACAATACAAGATGCCCGGATTGCGGAACCACCATATTATGCAGGTCATACTTTTCATCAGGTAAACCTAAGTTAACAAACGGTGAATGTAAAAAATGCGGAAGAAAGATACCCATCGTGCACTGAACCGCTTATAATTATAGAATGGTATAAGGGATCGAATATTCGTCTTCCCTTTCCCTTTTCAATCTGCTGAGTCTATCTATCATGGATTCCGCCTCTTTATCGGAGATCAGCAGCAGTGTATTCAAACCCCTTTCAGCCGCATTAACGGAAGCGTCCTGGGACGCGTATATGATGTCGGGCTCGAACCCCAGGGATTTGACCAGCCCGTATTGTGCCTCCCCGGTTACTGCAAGGAGGTCGTATTCTATCGACTCGATTTTCGCCTTTATTTCATCCGTCGAACTGTTTATCCCTGCCTTTAGCATGTATATGGTCCCCACTTCCATCTCGGTTATTCCGTGGAGCTTACCCACGGGTACCGGCTCTCCGACATTTGCTGACGATTGTGCAACACCCATGGACGATCTTTTCTTATGCCCAGCTCTAAGGAAGCCACCCGACATGTATAGTCCCACATCGTCTCCCCGCTCAATCCTTTCGTCTGCCATGGCTGTACAATGATTTATAAGATCCATCTGTCGGTTGGCTTCATCCACAAATGAATTGAGTTTTGTGAGCACTTCCCGGACCAGTTCCATCCCTTTTGGTGTTGGGTGATATCTTTTTCCGGCGGCATCCAGAAGATCTTCTTCCTCCATCTCAGATATATAGTTCGATACCCCCTGCTCCGTCATATCAAGCGGTTGTGATATATCCGAAAGTTTATTCGGTTTCTCTAAGGCCGAGTGATATAATATAAGAAATCTTGTGAGTTCTTTTTTATCTCTCAACAGTTTCATGGGATCTTGCTGTGTTATATGACCGTGATTATAAGAATTTTCTCACCGACACACCATGGCAGCATACCCGACAACATCCCGCATGGACATTATATCACCGCTGGTTGCATACTTTAAAAGCTCTGCAGAAGTGAAACCAGAGCCCACCATCATCGCCACAACGGGACCGTATCCGCACATGGAGATATGTTCATTTCGAACTGTTCGGTATAAGCCTTTAGGGTCGTTGGCGATTATCTTATCGATGGCCATATGGTCCCTTTCTTCTGCCACCTCCTTGAGAACGTAGTGTGAAAAATCAGTGGATGCGATGAATACTGCGTCTTTGTTAGCTACCTCCTTTTTTAGCGATCTACCTACCTCAACAGCTGTCTGGAGATCTTGTTTCGTCATGCAGACGGGGACTATGTGTATATCCTTGGATAGGTACTGCAGGAAGGGTAATTGTACCTCGATGGAATGTTCGTTTAAATGTGAGTTCTTATCCGTCCGCATAAGCTCACCCTGTAATTTTGCCACGACATCGGTATCTACCTCTACCATACCGAAAGGCGTTTCGAATTTATCTTCTTCAAGAGCAACACGGGTTCCCAAACCATGATGATTGGGTCCTATAACGATATAAATTTCAGGAAGTCCGTCTTCGTACAACGCTTTGTATGCATGGGCGGCTACCGGCCCGGAATACGTGTATCCCGCATGGGGTACCACCAATCCTTTGATATCTCTCTTGTTGCCCTCTTTCTCCGGTATACTTCCCGGGCCTAATTCGTGCTTAAAACAGGATTCAATATTCCTACGCAATTCCTCCTTCGTACCTGGATAGAACTGCCCGGCGACTACTGCTTTTCTTACCATCTTCGACTCACCTACTGTAAAGCAATAAACAGGTCGATATACTTAAACCTGTCGTGGAAAAAATCTATATCGAGCGGTTTTCATCCATGTATATATGTTGGAGATAGATGGTTCCCACGGCGAAGGCGGCGGTCAGATACTTCGGACCGCTGTGGCCATGGCATCAGTACATGGAACGGCGACAGATATACACCATATACGGGCGAACCGCCCGACTCCGGGTCTGTCCGCCCAACATCTCACGGCCATAAAGGCGGCGGCAAAGATGTGTGGTGGGGATGTCAAGGGTGCGGAAAGAGGTGCTACAGAGATAACATTCGAACCCGGAAAGATCAAGGGAGGCGATTACTGCTTCGATATAGGCACTGCCGGCAGTGTTACACTTATACTCCAGGCATTGATCCCAATTGCTCTAGGTGCTGACACAACCGTAGATATCAGATTGAAGGGAGGTACCGATGTGAAATGGTCACCACCCTACGATTATTTCGATAATGTATTCATAGAACAACTCAGAAAGATGAGATGTGACATAGACACCCAACTGTTGAAAAGAGGTCATTACCCAAAAGGAGGCGGTGAGATATCGGTGCGGATATCACCCGGATCACTCCGAGCATATGATGTACGGGAGGAAGCCAGTACAGGAGATATAAAAGGTAAGGTATTCGTAAGCAACCTGCCCGAGCACATCGCGAGACGGATGAAAAAGGCCGCTCTCAAGGAGTTGGTCGACCATCGTGTTTCCATCGCTGTAGAAACCTGTGAATCCTCCAGTCCGGGGACGGGAATTACGCTATGGACCATCGGCGAGAGGGTACTTGGGTGTGGTGTACTCGGTGAAAAGGGAGTACCCGCAGAATCACTGGGAAAAAGATGTGCCGAGACGTTATTAAAGGATATCGATGCCCATGTTGACGTTGACCCTTGGTGCGCCGACCAACTGATACCGTATCTATCGTTCATAGAAGGGCAGGGAGAATTCACCGTAAGAAATGTAACGGAACATCTAAGAACCAACATTTGTTTGGTGAATAGATTTAAGGATAGGATAAGTTTGAAAGAAGGAAAAAAGGTAGCTACTGTAGAGTATTAAAAGAAGGTATGAGCATGAAAAACAGACCGTATGTGATCGTCAACACTGCCATGTCCGCCGACGGTAAGATCGCAACATCGATGAGACAGGAAGTCAAGATATCCGGTGAGGAGGACTTCAAAAGAGTTCACGAATTAAGAAACAATGTGGACGCCATCGTTGTGGGCATCGGTACCGTTCTGGCAGACGATCCCAAACTAACGGTTAAAAAAAGATTCGTGGACGAGCCGAATACCCCCCTTAGAGTGGTTCTTGATTCCAGAAACAGAATACCGAGGTACTCGAACATATTTTCAGACGATAATTTTCTGATAGCCACCACGGAATCGGTGGATGAAAAAAACCGTGTTAAGTGTGGTGACGGTGTCCGTGTGGATATAACCATCTTGCTGGATAAACTATACGAGAGAGGCATACGAAATATTCTGGTTGAAGGCGGCGGCGAAGTGATCAGTTCTTTCTTCAAGGCAAGAGCGGTAGACGAATTTTTCATCTTCGTGGGCAGCATGATAATAGGCGGCACGGACGCGCCCACACCCGTAGATGGCATAGGTGTGGTATCCACTGATGATATCATCAGGTTGAAACTTGTCACCTACAGACCCATCGATAACGGTGTACTTCTGGGATACGAGGTGAGATACCATGACTAAGTTTCTTGTGGACAGGATGCTAGGGCAGACGGCGAAGTGGCTTAGATTGATGGGCATAGACGCTGAATACGCACCGCCTGAAAAAGATGATAAGATATTGGAATTGGCCAGAAAAGAGGACAGGATCATAATCACCCGAGATAGGGAACTATCAAAGAAAGATAGGGTCTTTCTGGTCCCCAACGAACCTGCCAAAAAGATCATCCCCTTTGTATTGGAGACGTACAGTGTGGATATAAAACCGATGACCAGATGTTCCAGGTGCAATTCCATTGTAGAGAAAATAGATAAAAGTGATGTAGAAGAGTTTGTGCCTGAGGGAGTGTTGTCCTGGTGCGATGATTACTGGAAGTGCACGGGGTGCGGCCAGGTATACTGGAAAGGCACCCATTGGGACGAGATCATGACCAGCATCGAAGAGATGTTGAAAGATAGTAGATAAAATCCTATTTATGACTATATTTCGCCCACAGCATCAGGGCCGACGGAAGCACAAATACCGCTGCAAAGAAACTGTAGGTGATGGCTATGGCAGTTATGAATCCGAATTGTGACATGGGTAATATCTCAGAGGTCGAGAGTATGGCAAAGGCCGTAACAGTTGTCGCCGCGGAACCGAACAGGCCGGCACCCGTCTTTTGAACCGTTTCCCGCATCGCGCCGTAAAGGTCCGAATTAGAAATTTCCTCGGTGAACCTGTGAGTTATGTGTATACTGTAATCAACACCCATACCCACAGTAAGAGCGGTTATACTCACAGTCATGACATTGAGTGACACACCCAATGCGTACATGGTACCCACGATCCACAAAGTGACCAACGCTACAGGAGCGGTTGTTATCACTCCAAGGAGCATCGATTTGTGTATGTAATAAAACACTGCACCAAGTGCTGCTGCGACTATGATAATAGTGAATATCAGCGACCTTATCTGAGTGTTCGTAAGCTCCTCGGTGGTCTCCTGTGCTATCATAGTACCGCTGGTTATCTTGGTAGTGTATCCCCCCTCCTTCAGTGGAAGGACATCCTTCTCCAGCTCACTCTCCAGCACGGCAGCGTTATCGAGGTTGGCGGTAATGCTCTTTGAGTCCTCTGTAACCCGGATAATACACTTGGTGTACTCACCATTGGGTGTCCTGTAAAGTACGCTTTTTATGGTGGAACTGCTGCCTTCGAATTCGTAGAGAAGGTCGAACAGATAGGTTATGTTCTCACGAGGGACACCGTCCCCGTTCGGGTCACTTGCCCTGTAAGCATACACTATGGTGGAATTGTAGTTGGGGCTTCCCGGTGGTGCATTGCCGTAGGTTTGAATAACGGATAGAGGAGATAATATGTCACCCCTATCACCACCTATCATTTCACTGTCCTGAATGTCGACACTTGTCCGGTGTAAAGCAAGTAAATACTCGGGCGAGTCGAGTTGACCTTCGGTCAATACATATACATAACTTGTGCTGACCTCGAAATTCGCGGAGATATACTGAATATTATCGCTCTGGGACTGCCCTTCGGGTAAGAAATCCTGCATGTCAAAGGTAGAATCAATGTTTATCACACCATAAAGGGCTGAAATCGTTATCAAAGTCACTAACATAAGTACCACCCATGGATGTTTATCGGATGCATCCGCCGAGGTTGAGAGTACACTACTTATTATATCGCCCCCGTGTTTCTCTATCTTGCCTGAAGACCGCCTTTCATAAAACTTCCGGGCATTTCCTTTCTGATCGAGCAGCATCAGTGCCGCAGGAAGAAATGCAGTCATAAGGATGAAACTGGAAGATATGCCCACGGCTGCCAAGATACCGAATTGCTGCATCACTCTGATGTTGCTAAGTGTATTGGATAAGAAACCCACAACCGTGGTGAAGGTAGTCAGTATAAGGGCTCCGCCCACGGTAGCTATGGCTATAAAAGTCGCACCTTTGTAACCATAACCATCTTCTTTTTCCTCACGATACCTCATCACCATATGGATACCGTAGTCTATAACGAGACCTGTGATGAGAACCGGTACAGCGACTATCAACGGATTGAATTCGTAACCGAGGAGTACGGCGATCCCAAAGGTCCAAAGGATTGCAAGACCGAGTGAGCTCAAGCTCAAAACCGTCTCCAAGAGGGAACGGTATACTATCAATAATATGATCACGACAACTACGAACGCTATAGGCAGAAGGGTTTTCAAACTCCTGTCCGCACTCTCGTTTATCTCATCCATCATCACCTGACCCGCGAAGACCTTGGTCTCAGAATGCTGGCAGGCCTCATCACCTAACTCGATGACCCTCTTCTGAGATTCTAATCTTGTTTCACTTTCCATACTAGAGTTCATGAATATGATCCCTATAGAACTCCCTGCTCTCATGGACACCCTGCTATTATCGGGGTGAAAATCTTTGCTCACCGTGAATACGATATTTTCGCCCATACGCTGGATCATGGGACCGAGGCTCAAAGCACCCTGCAGCATAGAGCGTGATTGTGAGAACATTTCTTTTGAACCGTGAATGATGGTCTGATTCTCAACCACCGCGGAACGGTATTCCGCCACTATCTCGGAAGCCGGCGGCTCCAAAACGGATATAACGGCTTCCAAAGTACTATCCATATCATCCAGGTGTCTCGATCCGATGTTGACCTGGTAATCCATAAGGCCAAAATTGTTGACACCTTTTAAAACGGATTCGTTGAGTCCTGTAGAATCGTAATTGATGACGGAATGGACTGTTTCCTTCACATCCGTATCGTTCATCCGCCGGAGTTTTTCTCTCTTTTGTACCAAAGACAGTTCCAGAGACGGTGTTTCACTGTTCATGTTTTCATGGTCGGGACCATCCAAACTATCTATATGCTCGCCGATTGAAAAGAAACTCAACGTCATGTTTCTAGCCATCTGCTTTTCGTATATACTCGCTCCGGGGGCCTCCAATATGTCATCGACACCCTGTACAAGATCCAAGAACATAGCGAGTTCGGGGTGTTCTTCAGTATGCGGCTGCATATCGAGTAACCAAGATGAGATGTATGCGGAAACATTAGTATGGTCCATATCCGAATGCAAAACACCTATCAGTTCGTAGAATTGTTCCTGGTACGCCATGGTAACCATCCATGAAGCAGGGTTTGACATTACAGAGGACATTGACACGATATGGGTGCCGGCTCCATTCAGAACCATGGGATCATCATGCTGCAGTAAAAGAGCGTTCATGGAAAGTGACACGTTCATGTACCGGTACATCTCCGTCTGATTCTCGACCATCCGAAGGTTATTTTCGGTGTTTTCAGCCTGCTCAACTATGAATTCTTCGAGTATTAAGGATTGGTTGGCCGTCAATATGTTGCTCGCCAGGGTGTTCATACCCGATGATAATTCATTGGTACGTGCAAGTGTATGGTTAACTGCCGGATCATATTGAAGGGCCTCTTCCAGCTCCAGCATGTCTTGCAGTACGTTTACGGTGAAGACATCTCCGTCGTTAGCTACGAATGCCACCTGTACCGTTTCCTCGGCACGACCGAAGGTGTCACGTATCTCCGAAAGGTATTTTTCCTTGGGAATGTCAGGTGTGAAGGAGTCTTCCGAAGTGTCCATCTCCATACCGATTGCAAGATATCCCATCAAAATAGAAAACATGGTCACTACCGCTATTACCTTTTTAGGATTCCCGCTTATCTGTCTGGGGTACCACATGAAACACCTTTTTTTACCGTCTCGTAATATTTTACGGGCCATATTCATCCTACCGAACTATCAGTTTTTGAGAGGTCTGACTAAGATCTGTACCAGGTCTCCTTCCTCTATACCCAAAGCTTCTCTTTCGGCAGATGGTATGGTGACCCTGCCGCTTTCTCCTACCTTCGCCTTGAAGAAGGCGTTCTCTCTAGCCGCCTGCTCGATGACTTTGGGTATCTCCTGGCGCAGCATGTGGATGATATCAGGTATGTCCTCGATATCCGCCTTGTTGATAAGTTCCGCTAACTTCATGCAACACAGAAAAAATCTCTGATATTTAGATTTTTTGCCGATTATCGGTATGAGATGACAAGTATCGGCATGTCGGCCGACTACAACATCTCCATGACCTTTTTCATCCTCTCGATACCTTTCTGTATCTCCTCCACCGAGCGTGCATAAGATATACGCAGATACCCTTCTCCCTGGCTACCAAATGCGGTGCCCGGTAGAAGGCATACCCCGGCTTTGTCCAATAGATGAAGTGCTAGTTCCTCACTTTTCATACCTGTTTTCTTTACGTTGGGGAACACGTAGAATGCGCCCTTGGGGTATATACAGCTCATGCCGGGAACTTCGTTGAGCCCTTCAACGATGGCATCCCTTCTCCTGGTAAAGTGTTCCATCATATGGTCCACGAAGTACTGTCCGTTTCTAAGGGCTTCCACGCCTCCTTTCTGTACAAAGGAGGTTGTACAGGACGCTACATCGGCGAACAAAAGGTCTGTTTTGTGGATTATCTCCTTGGGTGCCACCATGTATCCCAGCCTCCAACCGGTCATGGAGTACGCTTTGGAGAAACCGTCAACGACTATGGTTCGCTCTTTACATTCGTCAAGGTAAGACGGGCTGTAATGCTTATGGCTGTCGTAGAGCATCTTGCTGTATATCTCGTCCGAGAGTATGTATGAATCATTTTCTTCCGCCATCTCGGCGACGGCTTTGATGTCCTTTTTCGTGAGCACCCCGCCTGTAGGATTCTGTGGTGAGTTCAGCAGTATCAATCCCGTTTTACCGGTAATATTTTCCCGTATCTGCTCGGGAGTCATCCGGAACGCGTCCTTTTCGTACAGTGGTATCTGTACCTTTTTAGCGCCCATGTATCCTATGAGGGAGTCGTACTGGAAGTAGAAAGGATTCTGATATATCACTTCGTCGCCCTTAGCGACCGTTGTCATGAGTCCGAAGAATATACCGGGTTTTGCCCCGGGAAGAACCATTATCTGATCCTCGTTCGGCCGGAACCCTCGCGACTTCTCCACGTCATCTTGTATTGCTTCCACTAGCTCCGGTATGCCCAAAGTGGGGACGTAATGTGTGAATCCCTCATCCAATGCTTTTTTCGCCGCCTCCTTCACGTTCTCGGGGGTATCGAAATCTGGCTGGCCTATCTCGAAGCGCACTATGTCCTTACCCTGGGCCTCCATCATATTAGCCTTTGCCAGATACTTCAAAGGAGGCTCGCCGCGCAGGAGTGAGAAGTCTGCTGTTATACCTTTGGACATGCTCTCATCTCTATTTACGGTTGAGGTATTGCAAGGTCCTTTGCGCCGTGCTTGGATATCTTCAGATCAGGGTATTCGTCTTGTATTATGTTATGTATTATCTCGGCGTACTTTACCTTCTCACGTGCAAATTTTGCCAGGAATTCCTCGTCTGTCCACGGTTTGTAAATACCTCCTCCGGCGGCTAGTCCCGGGCCCGGCTCTATCTTGAAGTAACACGGTGCGGATACCCTTGCAAGGTCCGGAGCTTCGTAGAAGCGGTTGAAGCCCCCCATGGATTCCGCCAGATATATATGAATATCTATGGGGATGTTTATTGCCTGACGTATGGATGCAAACATCGGAATGGACAGATCACCCAATGGGTTGAATGTTCCCGCACCTAAGTTCTCCAGCAGTTTGCCGCCTGCGGCATTTGCATGGCCCGCGTAGATGGATATCTTGAAGGTAACATCCTTCGGTATTAAACCTAATTTTTTCAGCTCGTTGGCCAACCACATCACACCTTCGTCGGTCACAAGGAATCCGCGGAACCCCAGATCGATGCAGCGCTTTATGTCCTTGAGCGCATGGACCATATTGTCCGAACCTCTTACCCTTAAACCCGAGATAGCGCCTTCGGGCGTGGCTATCTGCCTACCGGTATTCCAGCTTGCCCTTGGTCCGGGAGTCATTATCACTTCCATGTCCGCATCGTGGGCCATCTGAGCGAATCTGCGCAGTTCATCGTCGTCCAAAAGTGTGCTGCCCATGACCGTACTGATCAGCCTGTGCACCGGTATATCTCTCTTCTCCTTTTCATCTATCAACGCCTCCAACGTAGAAGGCCATTCAACGCCGGATATCTCCATACGGTAATGGCATCCATCAGGAAAACTTTTCTTGGACTTCTGCAGATCCGTCGGGTCTTTGCTCGGTACGCCCAGTTCTTCCATGGCATCCAAAATCTCTTTCATTCCTTTCATGTTTACACCATCTTATTATTCTCCGTTAAGCCCCTATAGTATTTAGGTATTTAACTTCTTTGAAACAAACGGTTATCATTCCAGTGTGAATATCAGTCCCAGTTTTTCCAGGTGACTAGCGGTTGGAATTCCGTTAGTGTCCCATCCTCTCAGTTCATAATATTCGTCGAGCATTCCCTCGAACATTTCAACTGTAAATGCATTCCCTTTTGTGGGGCCGTCGGGAAGTGGTTCGTACATGCGTTTGGGCAGCGAGTCGTCCTCTCTCAAAATACCCTCACGAACATTGTACATCCGGATAAGATTCCATATACGCTCTCCGGCCTCGAGATATTCATCCTTCGTCAGATCAAAACCGGTAGCGGTGTTGAACAGTTTAACGAAGGAGTCCACGCCGAAAGGTACGAAGTCGCACATCACCAACGAAAAGGCTGCTGCCCGTTCGTCCTGTGTCTCCTTGACCAGTTTAACTCGACCATCCGGTGAGAACCTTTTTTCCATCTCCAGCTCAGCTCTCACCGTCCAGGCACGTTGATGGCAGGCACCCCTGTCGCTAGTAGCATATGCAAGACCCATACCCGGTGAGCCCCTGGGTTCGTATCCCGGGAACTCCATACCCTTGGAGTGGATAGCAAAATCGGATGAGCCCTTGCCCACCTTTTCCGCTGCACCCTTTACCCCTTCCGCAAGGATGTCGCCTATGCCTTCGCGGTATGCGATCTTCCTAATGAGTTCGATATACGGTCCGGGTTCGCCGAAGCGGGGTTCCAGACCGTCCATCTCGTCCTTCGTTATAATATCACGTTCGAAGCACTCCATGGCCCAGCCCAGTACGTTTCCCGTGGAGATGCCGTCCAACCCCAATTCGTCCACCATGTAGCTAGCCTTGGACACCGCACCCAGGTCCCCCATCAAACAGTTGGAGCCCAAGAGTGCCAGCAGTTCGTATTCCGGCCCTTCCAGTTCGGTACCTTTGTAATCTCCTTCCTTGACGATGCTGTGCTTCCCGCATCGTATCGGGCAGCCGAAACAGCTCACGTCCCTCTCCACTATCTCGTCCCGCATGGTCTCGCCGCTTATCTTTTCTACGTCCGTAAAGGTGGCATACTGAAAGTTTTTCGTGGGTAGTATACCATACTCGTTCATGGGATTTATCCAGATGGGTGTTCCGTACCGGGTGCGATTGGGTATGAAATCATCTTCCTTGGTTATACGGAAGGCCTCCTTCGACGCCTCCTTAAATCCTGCAGGATCCGCCGGTTCCACCTTACCGGTTCCCTTGACGATAACCGCCTTCAAGTTTTTCGATCCCATGACGGCGCCTGCACCGCCTCGACCTGCCTGACCGCCCCTTTCCTTCTGGTCGTAGGTATCGATATTGATCATCGCATACTTCACAAGATTCTCGCCCGCAGGACCGATAGTGGCGATACGCAGGGATTCGTTATCGTGATTTTTTCTCAGTATATCCACGGTTTCGAAGGTGGTCTTCCCCCACAATTCCAAAGCATCCTTGATCATCACTTCGTCGTCCTTGATGAATATGTAGGAAGGCCTGGGGGCTTTACCGGTGATCACCAGAACGTCGTACCCAGCGCGCTTTATCTCCGGACCAAAAAAACCTCCGCAGTGACTGTCGTTGAATATACCCGTTAAAGGCGATTTGGTAACGACACAGAATCTGCCGGAAGTGGGCACTGTCAGAGCGTTCAGAGGGCCGGTGACGAACATCAACGGGTAATCGGGTCCTAGGGGGTCGGTTCCCTTTTCCGTGTTGTCCCATAATAACTTGGCACCCAATCCCTTGCCACCGATGAACATCCTTGCGTCGTTCATATCGAGGTCTTTGACACTCGAAGTCATGTCGCTAAGGTCGATATACAGTATCCTACCGGTGTACCCTCGGGACATATTATCCCTCGGATATTCTGTTCAAAGTTAAAATATCTATAAGTAGAGAAAAACCAGTTTCCTTCTTGCCGGCCCCGGGGCCTATTATTGTCACGTCACCCAGGAAGTCCGTAGAGAAGGTCAGTGCGTTGGTGGCGCCCATCACGTTTGCCAGGGGATGAGAGAGCGGTAGTTTTTCAGGAGATACTTTGGCTTCTATACCGGAATCTGTGCGCTTTGTGCTCCCCACCAGTTTCCACCGCATGCCCTTAACTTTTGCATTCTTTACATCTTCCAGGGTTATCTTGGTGATCCCCTCCCTTTCAACATCCCGTAGTTTGAGGTCCGCCCCCATCACCATATTGGATAATATCTGCACCTTACCCTGGGCGTCGATGCCTTCCACATCCCCTGCGGGGTCAGCTTCCGCATATCCCAGTTCCTGGGCCTTGGCCAGGGCGTTTTCATACTCCATACCCTCCTCCATCTGGGACAGTATATAATTGGTGGTACCGTTCATTATACCCTTGATCTCCTTGATCTCGCAGCCGGCAAGTGTGAACTTGGCAAAGTTGATGGCCGGGGTACCGCTGAGAACCGTTCCCTCGAATAGGAACTGAACTCCCTTTTTACCGGCGAGTTCCAACAGCTCCTTGCCACGGGTGGCGACCGGGCCCTTGTTGGTGCTAACCACGTGTTTACCCGCGTTCAAAGCGGCCCTTACATGTTCCAGACCGGGACCTCCCGTTTTCATATCGGTGTAAGTGACCTCCACTATGACATCGGCGTTGCTTTCAGTTATGGTCTTCAAGGGGTCCCAGCCGGTCTCACCGTGAGGATATTCGTCCAAACTCTTACCACTGTTCACCATGGAGAGCACCTTATTCATGTCCAATCCTTTCGGCAGGTAAACCGAACCTTTCTGCATATCCGATATCGCGACGACTTCGTACTCGAAACCGTACATCTTCTTCAATTCCTCTTCCTTATCCACGAGGATCTCGGCCAGTCCCTGACCGACGACTCCGAAACCTATGAAAGCTATCTTGAATCCCATTTTGCTCAACTCCTATTAATACTTCGACTATCGTAGTTTCGTACTTAATCTTTTCGAACTTATCCTATCAGTACTCCACGGTCCATATCACTGAATGGGACACTTCGTTATACACCCAGTAACCCTGTCCTGGTTGGAACTCGAACACATCAACGCCCTCGGTGTAAGCGAGGTTGTACTCTTCTGCAGCATCGAAGTAGCCTATCTTCGTTATCTCCACCGGCAGCCCGTGATTCCCTGCACTCTCACTCGGCAAACCTACCATGTTCCACCCCGGCCGCAGTGTGATGTCCGTGCTTACAGGGGCTGTTCCGGTGATCGTAAGAACATCATCTGTGTTCATGAGTATCCAGATGCCCATTGTATGGTTCCACGATTGTAGCTGATCGTAGTGCTCGACTCTACCGGGCACGTAAGAGCTCCACGCGTTAAAGGACGCATCGTAATACATCAGGCGGTCGAAGTTATCTTCGATGTCAGCTAGAATAGCGGTTATGTCGGTGTTCACCGGTACCAAATTGAATGACACGAAGTTCCAGCCCTCTGCCTCACCACCTGCGAACAGGGGTATATCAAAAGTAATGGGTTCTACATACTCCTCCCACCAAAGGCGAGGATAGTCATTATCTTGGTCGATGTACCATATCTCATCCTCATGATCCTGAACATGGGCGATATCCCAGCCCGCTTCCGCAAATGTGCTCAAGGTCATCATCTCTTCAGTGGTTTTACCCACTCCACCTGAGCTGGTATCCATACCGGAGGTCTCCGTGTCCCAGAAACTGCTAGTTACGCTGCCACCAACTCTGTAGCCGATCAGACCTCCTGTTTCACTATCCCCATCCACACTCCCGGTGGAATATGTATTGGTAACGGAACATCCCCACACATATCCCATGAGACCGCCGACAGCCCAACTGCTCCCAAAAACATCACCTGTGGCATATGAGTCGGTGACTGTACCCTCTTCGTTATCACCGGATAATCCCCCGACACAAGAGCCACCGTTTACACTACCCGTTGCAAAGGAGTACTCGATAGTTCCTCCGTAATTTCTGCCCACCAGTCCGCCAACGTACCAGCCACCGGTCACATCACCGGTGGCATATGAGTGAGATACTATTCCATCTACGTTGAATCCCACCAGACCACCTATCCTACCGTCCTCTGCGTTCACCTCTACCGCGGCGTGGGAATCGATCACCGTGCCCGGTTCGTTCTGTCCTACAAGACCTCCGACCCTGTAACCTCCGTAAACATGTCCGGTTGCCCAGCTGTTGGATACGGTGCCACGATTACGTCCTACGAGTGTACCTATGCAGTTGTATGTTCCACTGCTCACATCGGCATCCTTTAGGCCCACATTACAAACGATACCGCTGTCTCCAACGTACCCGAACATGCCCACATTACCGGCGTCTGGTCTGTCGATGTATAGATCCGTGATAGTGTGATTGTTTCCGTCAAGAGTTCCTGTAAAACTATTATCCGTATCCGTCCCTAATGGCGCAAAACCAGCTCCACCGTTCCATCCTACAGTCTCCGAAGCGTCTATATCGGCCCCCAAAACGTAGTGTGCACTGAGATCGTTGCTTATATCCTGCAGTTCGTGCACGTTCATTATGACGATAGGGCTGTCTAAACCATCACCACCTGCGCTGTGTATCGGTATCTCCGTATTCTCCCTAGCTCTTGAACACCGTGCAGAATACACCTCCTTTTCGACTTCGGTAAAGTCGATATCTTCTTTACCTGATAATACAACATTTTCATTGAGAAAAGAATTGGGATTAAAAACTAACACCGCTACAAGAGAAAACAACAGAATAAGCGAACTTAAAACGGCGATAACCTTTATGCTCTTTTTTACCATTCTAATCTCCTCCTTTGTAAATTTATAACAATCTTTACACCACCAAAGATTATTGAATAT
>CAZAMQ010000024.1:0-31350 GCA_964486225.1 uncultured Thermoplasmata archaeon
ATATATCAATGTCCATAAATTATGAGATCCCTCTCTTTACTCTCCGAAGTACTGGTAATCATTTCGCCAAGTACCTATATGAATGCTCTAAAAGGTCCAAAGTAATAACCCATGAAAAGTGTGCCTATTATCATCAGCACAAGTATGACGTAGTTCAGTACGCTCCAACGGAATATCTTTGCTCCGTCAAGAGGACCTAATGGCAGCAGATTGAACCCACCGATGAAGAGGTTGATGAAGGCTACGAAGGCGAGTACCCACCAAAGACCGCTGCCGATAAATAGTAAATAGTAAGAACCGGCAAGAAAAGCCGATCCGACAAACCAGTTTGTGACGGGACCGGAAGCGCTTATCCGACCGTTCTGTTCTTTGGTGATGTGCCCCCTTATCATGACGGCTCCCGGTGCGGCGAAAACGAATCCGAAGAAGCTGAAGAAAAGAGCCATCATAAGACCCATGGGCCACATCCTGAACTCCGCCCAGCATCCGTACTTCCTAGCTACCTTACGGTGGGCAAGTTCGTGGAATAGAAATGCAGTACCGACGGATATGAATGAGATGATGAAGAGAAAGACAAATCCCATGGACAACAGTTCGGAACGCAAACCACCTGAGAAGCTTATGGTGAAAGCGAGAGTTAGTACCAATAATGCAATGGTAAGGTGCTGTATCTCTTTTTTACTAATCCCTCTGTTCGGTTGACCTATACTTACTGTATATGTGGTTCTCATGTTCTTTTCACCTCTTTCCTAAATCTAACGCCGATATCTTTCAATCCTTCCTCTTCACTCCGGAAGATGGAGAGGGGTATTTTACCTCCTGCGGAATGTTGGTGCCCACCGGCGGTGCCTAGGTCAGAAAAGGCGCGTTTAATTATATGTCCTATATTATGCTTCGGGTCCTTGCTTCTTGCGGAGATGTGTATGTCATCTCCCAATATTCCCGAGACCAATACGATCGAGATATCCCTCTCTCCTTCGAGAATATCTGCAACTTGTGGTATGTCGTCCCGTTGGATAACCGCCCCTGCAAAAGTTGTCATAATACCATCTTTTACTTTTCTATTCATAATAGCCCTTCCCAGGGCATCGATAGTGTGGGGGTTCATCGGAGAGGTCTCGAATATCTCCATCATCTCTTTATCCGCCAATGGAAGAAGGTAGCTGATAGCTTCGAAATCCGGAGTTCCGATGTTCCTGGTATAATCCCTGGTATCTACCTTTATACCATAGAGTAGAGCACTTGCAATAAGTGGATCGATTTCGATTTTTAACACTCGTAGATGTTCGGCCATAATGGTCGAGGTGGCACCCACACTTTTTATCTCGATATATTCACCTTCATCAACGAAAAGATTGGTGTAGTGGTGGTCGATTATGATCTTTGCTTGGATATCATTCGGGATGATATTGTTTTCTCCCGGACGAGCGAAATCAACAAAGGCGATGTCTTTCATACCTGACATCGATTCCGCCACCTCTTCTTGGGTCATTTTCTCAAGATGCAGCCCTGTATATCCAATGAACAGTTCATTTTCCGGGTGACCGATTTCTCCGTTGTAATATGTTTTTGATGGTATGCCCAAATGGTCGCACAGGTATTCCAAGGCCATAGCAGATGCGATGGCATCCGGATCTGGGTGATTGTGTACGAAGATGCTCAGTCCGTCCTTGCAGCTCGCGATAACATCTAGTAATTTTTCACTTTTCTCCCTTTCACGGTGATGTTCGATATCATTCAATATAGAACGGGCCAGGGTTCTACCTATGTGTTCAACCTCCGATCGTTCTTCACCGTTACAGATATCTTCCCAGCTATAGCAAAGTATCTTCACATCCCTACCAACAATATTGTCGTAATCTTTTATATCTTCCATGTCCATGTTATGGTATAAAAGGATCGCCTTCTCGATATCGTCCCAAGGAACACTTCCGTCCATGGAAGAGGATGATAAAACGTCTTCACCCTTTTTTTTAAGGTATTCCGTTATTTTAACCCGGATGTTATCATCCTTACATACCACCACTAGCATATTTTTCAACTTCCTTATCTGTCGTATATGACCCCATCAAAATGCCCTTTGAATCTTCCTATCTCGCTTTTAGAAAAATCGGAACTCGATATCGATGTGATAAAGAAACCTTCATCACTATGTACCTTACCCTTTATCCAATCGATAAAAGACAGTACCCGGTTAAGATCATTGTGCAAAGTCAAGGTGTGGACACCATGGAGTAAGATGATGGGCTCGGAGCGATTTTTTAGCAAGTCTCCAATTTTAGCGGAGAGGTTGGATAAGTTTGCAGGTGAGCATCTGATGCACTTAACGGTGGCATTACTACCGTAATTACTCTTTTGCAATTGAACGAACAATACTTTTTCATCAGGAAGATCATACCTATTCTTAAGTTTCATTGGGAATTCGTTGGATATACAGATACCGTCATATCCTTTTTCAACCAATTCCTTAAAGGCGGACATACTCCGAGATGGTTTGTCCTCTATAACAAGGTAGAAGGATTCATCCCACTCTACATCTTCCTCTTTAGGCTCTTCCTGTTGTTCATCGTCAAATTCAAGTAAAGTAGGATCATCCATAAGCTCTGCTTTCTTTGAAGCTATGTCCTGGTAAAGTGTACCCACTTTGCTCTCGATACGGCTTCTCAGATCCCAACCGTCGTGTCTTTTAATAAGTCTCTTGATATCCTTCCATGCCTCTTTTTGTCCTTCTTCGTAACCTTTTATGTACAGCAATATCTTGAGATCTTTATCCATTTTTAACGCCTAGCCGATATAGTTAAGGTCCTCTCTTTTCGCTTCTTTACCTATATTACCCATCTCCAGTTCCATTACTTTGCTTGCCAGTGCCTCCACTTCATCGGCCTTTTCATCGAGTTCTTCATAACTGATGTCATTTATACCGATGTAAGCTGTCAATACCTCCAGAACCTCTCTAGCTGCAGCAGGGTCAACGAAATAGCCGGAAGTCTCGCCCATCAGGCATATTCCGTCCATTTGATATACACTTTTTCCAAGTCCAAGAAGGAGACCGCTAGCACCGACGATGCCTGAGGCGGGATGATCTTGATCGAAGATCACGCCGAGTTTTTCGGCTTCTTCCACCATCTCGGAACCGGTGACGGCACCTAATACTCTGGGCTTGTCCACCATCTGACCTTGACCGTAGCCACCCAATGAAAATATCATCCCAACCTTCATCTCCTTAGCTATGGCGAGTAATCTATCGGTCAATTGGTATTGGCCCTGGGGTGTCATCCCTTGGTAGTCTCCTGTGAGTATGATGACGTCCTTTCCCTCAGTTCCTAAATTTTTTTTGTAGTACATCTGATTGTTCACCAATCTTGTTATTCCGTCTTCATCCACAAGTACCTGGGGAGGGAGGTATATGGAGTATATCTCAGCGAAGAGTGTCGCACCTATCTCGTCGATAAGATGTTCCGCTGCAAGTTTACCTACGTTTCCAACGCCTGGAAGACCTTCTATGAATACAGGGTGTTCGAGGTCCGGTTTTTCTAAATAGTTAACTATTATTTCATCCATTTTTATTCACCTTTTTGTGCTTGTCTATTTGCCGTCTTCTGTAATCTCCGTATCTGTCTTCCGGAGAGTATTTCATAGGATGGGGATTCAGGGTTTCTTCCCCACAATCTTTACACGACGTTGAGAGAAAGTATCCACCGCAGCCGGGGCATCTTCTTATCTTCTTCATGTTACAGTACATCCTTTCACTTGGATTGCCTGACTATGTATTTAAGACTTTTCGAAAACTGTTCTTGGCTAGTGCCTAGATAGGATCTCTAAAAACCGATTAAAGTGTTTTCACCGAGATATCTGGTTTTCTAGGGCCGAACGGTGCCGGAAAGACGACGACCATACGGTGCCTTGTTAGTTTGATCTTCACGGATGGGGCCTTCCTCAATAACCCGTTTACTAGAAGCGTTGGACTGCCGTGTACCCCGACTCTTCCTCTGTTGAGGGGTTACTTTGTACACGTTCGAACATACAATCCTGTTGTGGGAAGAAGTGTATAAAGGGAAGTGTATAGGTGATCGACCACAATACTTTTATATCTTAAAAACCCTACTTTCTTGTCAGACAATGCGTCCGACTATTATATTATGATGGATGGGATTCGTCATGCACTCAAAGAGAAGTATAGGAAGGACACCTGAGCTCGGGATAATCGGAGGTAGATTATTTTGTATCTGAAAGACATATACATGGAGAACTTTAAATCCTTCGGTAAAAGAATGGAGATACCTATCAGGGAAGGATATACCAATATAACAGGACCCAACGGCTCCGGGAAGTCCAATATCGCAGATGCTATATTGTTCGTGTTAGGACCGAAAAGTTCAAAGGAGATAAGGGCAGGACGTCTGACAGATCTTATATTCAACGGTGGTAAAGAGGGCAAACCCGCAGATTATTGCCGTGTAAGCCTCACCTTTGAAAACAAAGATAAAACCATCCCGATGAACGAAGAAGAGGTAACCTTCACCAGGAAGGTCAAGAGGTCGGATAACAGCATGGGGTATAACTCTTATTTCTACATCAACGGAAGGTCGTCTTCACTCACAGAATTCCAGGAGCTTCTGTCATATGCAAGGATAACCTCCGACGGCTATAACATGGTTCAGCAAGGTGATATATCTAAGATAGTTGAGATGAGCGATCTTGAGAGGAGGAGGATCCTAGATCAGATATCAGGGATAACCGGTTATGACAAAGAGATAGAAAGAGCGGAAAAAAGTAAGAACGAGGTGGTCAACGACTTAGAGAGGATAAATATTCTTTTGGATGAGATAAGCAAGCAGGTAAAAGAATTGGAAGCGGATACCAAAGAAGCCTTAAAGTACCAGGAATTGTCAGACAAAGTCAGTGAAGCAAAGAACATGAAGGTCTGGAAGACCAAAAAAGGTGTCGAACAGGAGATGGATTCGATCCGCAGTGATATAGAAAAGAATAAGAAGGAATGTGAAGATATAGAGGAAAAAAAGGGGGAGTTAAAGAAAAAGGTGAAGGAACTTAAAACCACCCTTTCCGAGATCGATGACGAACTGGCAAAAAGAGGAAGTAAGCAGAATAAAGAGCTGCAGGAGAGGGTGAGCGAATTACGCCTTGAGCTCGCCCGTGCGGAAGATAGTGTGGAAGATTCCGAACACGATATAAATGAGAGTAATAAGGATCATGAAAGATACAAGGAAGAAATAAAAGATAAGACAAAGGAACTTGGAAAGATCACTGAAGAGTTAACAAGAGCAAAGGAAGAGGAAGAGAAGGTCAAAGCCCAAATCCATGAGGTTACTGAAGAAATCGAGGAGATCAAAAGTGAACAGGCATCGTCTGATGAAAGGATAATCGAGATGCAAAAAAAGGGCATGATAGTCTCTAAGGAGCTTGAATCGAATGTTGATAAACTCTCTAAGAAAAAGGTAGATTTGGATAGGCAGAAGGACAAGATCGCACGGATGAACGAAAAATTGGCAGAGGATGAGGAGGATCTAGAGGTACTTCAAATGAATAAAAAGGACAACGAGTGGGTCCTAAAGGACATGGAAAAATCGGCATCTCACCGCGATAAGAATTTGAGCAAACTTAAGGAAGAATTTCATGATTACAAGAAAAGTGAAAAAAGGTTGAGACAAGATAAGGAGGAACTTGAGGACCGGCTGAACCGCCTGGATAGGGAATATAACCATCTAAAGGCACAGGATGCCGCAGCCAAATCCGTTAAGAAGGGATACAACAGAGCGGTGGAAACCGTGCTGCAGGCAAGAGATACCGGAGAGATAAAAGGTATCCACGGAACCGTGGCGGAATTAGCAGGTGTCTCCAATGAGTATGAAACAGCCCTACAGGTGGCAGCGGGAGGGAGGATGCAATCTGTTGTTGTAGAACACGACGGTGTAGCCTCGGATGCTATCAATCTATTGAAAAAAAAGGAAGCCGGGCGCGCGACCTTCTTGCCTATTAACAAAATGCTTCCGGGAAGACCCAGCGGCAAAGCTATCAGGACAAAAAAGAGTGGAAAGTCTTTGGGCTTTGCCCTGGACCTTGTTGATTATGACGATAAGTATGAGAATGTTTTCTGGTATGTATTTCAAGACACTGTTGTGATGGAAGACATAGACTCTGCAAGATCATTGATGGGCGGTGTGAGGATGGTCACGATGGAGGGGGAGAGCATAGAAAGGAGTGGTGCCATGATAGGCGGTAACTTAGGTAAGAACATGCTAAGTTTCCAGGCACCGGATAGAGGAAAACTCGAACGGGTCGGTAAGGAACTTACCAAGACGAGGGAGAATCTCGAAAAGGTTACGAAAGAGTTAAAAAAGATAGATACCGAGCTCCGGGATACGCAGAGTAAGATAATGGAGGCACAGTCAGAAGGCGACAGATCCGATAAGATCACCAAATTCAAATCTGAAATAAAAAGAATAGCTGAAAAGATAACTAAGAAAGAGAAACAGATAGAAGAAAAAAAGAAAGAGATATCGGATGCTCAAGACGATGTTGGGAAATTAGAAAAATCAGTTAACTTCATAGAAGAAAAGATCCAAGGGTTAAAACTCAAACGTAAAGAGATATCAGATATGATAAAGGATATCTCGCCCAAAGAACTATCGACCCGGCTCGGTGAGCTTAGAGAGAGGGAGATCGACCTTAATAAGCAGCTTAACAATCTCACTTCGGAGATAAAGGTGAACAGGGAGAAGAAAAAACACTTGGAAAACGTTATAGGGGAGTTCAAAGAAAAAATCTCTCAACTCAAAGAGAACATATCAAACCTTCAGTCGAAGATAAAGAAGAAAAACATTTTGATCAAAGACAAATCCAAAGAAGAGGAAGAGTTGAGGAAGAGATTATCGTCCATGGATAGTGAACTTGAAGGGCTACGTAAAGAGAGAGACCAAAAATTCGAAAAGAAAGTTAGTGCTGAAAAAGAGATCGAACGTTCCGACTCACTCATAGAAGGTAAGAAATTGTATATAAAAAGTCTTGAGGAAAAATTGATGCAACACGGTGAGAATTTAAAGGAGATACAGGAAGAGATAGAAAAGGAAGTGGATTTCTCCGGAAAGAAGCTGCCATCCATGAAAGAGTTGAAAAACATTATCCATAGAGGCGAGGAAAAGATGGAAAGACTCGGCCCCATCAACATGAGGGCGGTACAGGACTATGAAGGGAAGAAGGAAAGAAAGGAAACACTTCAAGAGGAATACACCGAGTTGAGTGAACGGCGGGAAAGCCTTGATGAATTGATCAAAGAGTTGGATGAGAAGAAGAAGATCGGACTTATCAAGGTAAAGAACGAGATAAACGAAAATTTCGTGAAGGTATACAAAGATCTATCAGGTGGTGGAGATGCACATATAGAGCTTGAAAATCCCGAGTCACCCTTTGAAGGTGGTCTTATAATAAAAGCGAGACCTCCCGGTAAAAAGGTTCACCGCATACAGGCCCTTTCCGGGGGAGAAAAAAGCCTGGTATCTATGGCATTTATCTTCGGAATTCAGAGATACGACCCTTCACCGTTCTATCTGCTGGATGAGGTCGATCAAAACCTGGACGGTGTGAACGCTGAAAAGGTGGCGGACATGATAAAATCTAACTCCGAGTCCGCTCAATTCATACAGGTTTCTTTGAGAAAGGTAACACTGAAAAAATCCGACCATATAATAGGCGTAACCATAAACAAAAGAGGGATTTCCGACATAATAATGAAGGTTGATCTAGGCAAGAACGAAGAGGCTGATATTCCCGAACTCTCTGGTATAAGTCAATTAGAGGCGGAGGTGTAGATCATGGTATCCGAAACAAAAAACCTTATCTACCAGTCTGATGAATCAGAAACCAGGGAAAAAGTTGTAGAACATTTGATATTCCATAAGTCACTCCTTGACCATCAAAGAAACGGGGAGAGGATTCAACTGTACATAGATATGATAGAAAGTGCAGGTGAGGATGAACATCATCATTTCTCGGAAGACCCCTTCGAAAGTTCTATCGGAACGGTATTCTATTTGGTGATGGAAGAGAGGATGAATCCCTGGGAAATAGACCTTGTTTCCTTTACCAAGTTATACCTTGATAAGGCCAAGTCAGAAGACAACATCAATTTCATCGTTGCAGGTCAACTTATTAGGATGGCATGGTCCATCCTCAGGATGCAGTGTGAAGAGGTACTCGAAACCGTAAATGAGGAAAAAGAATCAGCGGAGATACCGGATGATGATTTTTTCCCACCGTGGGATATGTTCGGTTACGACCTGTACGATGAACCGGAAGACATCGATTTTGAAGACGGTTTATTCGATTCCGATGAACCAATCCTGGAAAAGGTCATTCGAAGGAAGGACAGAAAACCTGTCAGTCTTATACAACTAGTGGACGCATTCGAAGAGGCAAGAAGGGAATCGATTTACAGAGAGAAAATGGAGCGCATGCGTGAGGAAAGAAGTAATGAACGTAAAAGAGCCGAGGAAGAGCGCAAAAGAAATTACGATTCCACTGCTCATAAAGAAGATATTTACCGTGATATTAACATAATCTGGGAGCGCATATGCTGGTACCAACAAGACGCCCTGGAGTTCGGTATGATACATGACTGTAGGCCAACCGACCTCATAACCGCCTTTGTAGCTGTATTGTTCCTTCATAGAGACGGGAAGATAAAACTAAACCAGGAAGAACTGCCCTACGGTCAGATAATCATGGAAAATCTTGCCCCTGAGGATGAAAGGGTTGATGGTCACCTCAAAACCATAGCAGAAAAGGAAGAGATACTCATAGAGAATTACATAACAGTGTAATACCGATGATCTCTTTAAAGATCTAATGACTCCATCTTCTTGTTAATCTTCTCAGTGAACGTACCTGCACCGATGGAATCCAAAATAGATTTCGCATCGGTATAATAGCTCTTCGCCTTCTCGCTATCCCCCATGTCATCGTAAACACTTCCTAACCAATATTTAATCTCCGCTTTTTCGAAGGGAATATCAAGATCTTTTATAGTTTCCAGTGATGTTTGGAAATAACTTAGTGCATCTTCTAAGTCCCCAACTTTACTTTTCGATATACCCATGCTTTTATACGTCGCTGCGAGTCCGATTTTATCGTTCAGGTGTTTTAATATCTTTTCGGCACGTTTAGCATAACTCATAGCTTCGTCAGTATCACCTCTACAAGCAAGTGCCTCCGCACGGTTGAAATAGCTCCAGCCTATGTACATCTTGTTATTTATCTTCTTAGCGTTCTCCGAACACTTTTCGAAGTACTCTATGGCTTTGTCCCATTCATCCATCTTCATGTAACTATCGCCGATGTTATTGTAGGCTCTAGCCAGTTCCCTGTATGACCTATGTTCTATCAGGGTTGGAAGGCTGCGCTTGTAGTACTGTATGGCAAGTTCTTTATCGCCTTTATTAGAATACAGATTAGCCATCTCGATATATGTTATAGATAGTATACGCTTGTTCTTTAAATCCTTAGCTACCTTTATGGCACTTTCGTAGTGTTTGATGGCTTCATCGAATTTTCCTGATCTCCAATGAAGATACCCCAAACCTCTGTTGGCATCAGCGACACCTTCATCATAATCGATTTTCTCTGCGATTTCGAGTGATCGTTCAAAGTATTCCCTTGCCCGTTCATACTGTTGTATCTCACGGTACACATGACCTATCCTTCTTAAAGCACCTTCTTCCGATTTTCTATCATCGATCTCTTTCGCTTTTTTAATCAACTCTTCAAACGAGTCTATTGCCATCTCCCAATTGCTCGTATCGTAACTCAAGTCTCCTATAACCTCTAAAAGCTCCTTTTCTTTTTTTTCCTTCTCATCGATTCGCTTTACACTTCTAAGGGAAAGCAATGCTTTGTTGAAATATTCTATCGCCGATTCTGTAGCATAGCTCTTCACTGCCATCTCCCCGGCCTTCATGGAGTATTCGTATGCCTTTTCATAATCCTTACCTTCATAGAAATGTCTGCTCAAGGGATAATAATATTCTTCGATCCTGTCTTCATATATCTCCTCTAATGCTCTCGCTATCTGTAGGTGAAGTACCCTTCGTCTGCTCCGACCCATGTTATCGTATATCGCGGCCCTTGTCTGTATATGTCCGAATCTGTAAACTTCCCCTTCATCATCCTCTTTTTCATGTATCAATCCGTGAGATTCCAGATCATCCATTATGTCGAGCAGCTCGATAACATCAATGTTGATGCTCTCTTCAAGGACCTCAAAGTCGAACTCTGTGCCTATGACCGAAGCGTACATCAATACCTTCTTCTCATCTTTGGAAAGATTTTCTATACGGCGTGTGGTTATATCCTTTATCGATGCTGGTATCGTTACATTTGCAAGGTCCTTTTCCGGATCCCAAGTGTAAGAGTAAGGGTCGATGACACCTTCATCTACCATGGAATTGAGCATCTCGACCATATAATACGGGTTTCCTTCGGTCACTCGATATACCAGCATCAAAAATGACTGAGGGAGTTCTTCCGAGTGCAGCCTCTTTTTGACCATCCTGGAAGCTGACTGGAAGGTCAACCTATTTACCTTCATCACATCGACCAATTTTTCTACCTTCATCCTATCTAGTACATTTTCAAGGGGGAAATCCCGTTCAGCCACACGGAGTTCCTCCGGTCGGTACGCACCCAATAAAAAGACTCGGTCATCAGAAGTATGCCTTGCCAGATGATGTAGTAATTGAGCCGAAGCTTCGTCTATCCATTGAAGGTCATCTATGAATAAAAGTATTGGATTGTCCTCCGAGCGTTTACTTACAACTTTGGTCACCTTATCGAACATCAACTCCCTTTTATCAGAAATAGATATGTTCATTAGTTCTTCATCCTCTTCAATTCCGGCACCTATCAGACTCATCGGTACACCTGCAACCGACATGGACCCGCCTGTGTCCTCCGGTTGTATATCTTCCTCCCTTACATGATCACCCAGAGCTTCGATGAACGGGATGTAAGGGTCGGTGCTCTCGTAATAAAGGCATCTTCCTTTTAATACCTCGAACCCTTGCTTCAAACATCTATCGGCAAAGGCACTTGCCAGGAAACTCTTACCCACACCCGCCTCACCTTTGAGCAGTACTATTTTGCCTTTACCATCCTGTACCCGCTTCATATGTCCTTCTAGTACTTTCATCTCCTTCTTTCGATCGACAAAATCTATAGAGTTGATTTTTCCAGTGGGACACATAATTGCCCTTGCATACTTATACATGTGTTTAAATCTTATGTATTATTTTGAATCATCACTCAACATGCTATCTAATCCAAGTGGTACTCAAACTTTAAATATTCATACCGACTAAATTGATTTATATTCAAATCTCAGGCCAAGACCATGAAGATGAAGAAATTAGCCGGCAGAAAAAGCTCTTCGTGCATATATCTAGGAGAATCAATATCTAACTTGGATCATTATCTTCCAGCAGGTAAGAATATAATCATTACTGACAGAAATGTGAGCAAATTATATTCATCTTCATTTCCAGATGCAGAGATAATAGAGATAGAACCCGGTGAGAACTCAAAAACCCTACGGACCATTGAACATATATATGAGCGATTTTTAGATGCCGAAATAGACCGTAACTCATCTGTAATCGGTATCGGAGGCGGCATAGTCTGTGACATCGCAGGCTTTGCAGCATCGACCTACATGAGGGGTTTTGGATTTGCATTTGTACCCACCACGCTGTTAGCACAGGTGGATGCTTCCATAGGTGGTAAGAATGGAGTGAACTTCAGAGGCTATAAAAATATTATAGGGACCATCAATCAGCCGGATCTTGTGCTGGTAGATCATAGGTTCCTCGAAACACTGCCTTTGAAGGAAGTTAAAAACGGTTTAGCGGAGGTTATAAAAATCGCTGCCATCGGCGATAAAGATTTATTCCGATACCTTGAGGATAACAAAGACAAGGTTATGGAATTGGAGACTAACGCCATCCGGCGGATAATCAGTGAAACTGTGGAAATAAAGCTGCGGATAGTTTCAAAGGACGAGTACGAAAGCGGCGAGAGAAGGAAACTCAATTTCGGTCATACTTTTGGACATGCTATCGAGAAGAACTCATCTTATAACCACGGAGAAGCGGTTAGTATCGGGATGGTTATCGCAGTAGATATGTCTGGGGCTAGAGGGATGCTCACCGAAGATGATGCAGAACGGGTGAAGAAGCTCATAAAGGATTATGGACTTCCTCATAGTCTCGACGTCGATATGGGGCCCATGATCGAGGCAGTAAGAAAAGATAAAAAAAGGGCCGGTGCAGACATAAAATTCGTGTTCTTGAACGGCATAGGTAATGCGAAGATAGTGGATATCCCCTTGTCGGATTTCCAAAAGGAGATCATATATGATAAATGAACGTACACGGAAGATAAAACTTCATGAAATCCGCAAATTGTTCGAGATGGCAGATGAGAACACCATCAATCTCGGGCAGGGGCAACCGGATTTTCAGCCGCCGACGGACGTAATCAACGAGGTCTATCGTGCAATGCTTGACGGTAATAATATGTACGGCTCGCACTTCGGTTTAACGGAGCTCCGAGAAGAGATAGCTCGTACCCAGTCTCAATATAAACCGGGGCTTACTAAAGATAACATACTCATAACCGTAGGCGCAACACAGGCTCTTAGGATAACCTTTGAGGGCACGGTTGACGTGGGTGACGAAGTCCTCTATCCCGAACCGGGTTTCGTCCTGTTCAACCCACATATAAGGCTTGCCCGGGCAAAACCGGTACCATACCCGGTCATAAAAGAAAACAATTTTATTCCCCGTATCGATGACCTTGAAGAAAGAAGAACAGATAAAACAAAGGCGTTGATAGTTAATTCGCCGGCGAATCCTACCGGTGGCGTGATACCTGAGAGAACAGTACGTAACATATCAGATTGGGCCGAGGAACACGACATATTGATAATCTCCGACGAGGTCTACGATAGATTCGTTTATGATGGTAAACATGTATCTTTCCTGGGTTATAATGATAACGTAATAGCGATCAACTCGTTCTCCAAGTCCTTTGCCATGACGGGCTGGCGCGTCGGATTCATGGTTACCCGGCAAGATTGGATCCAAGCCCTGGGCAACCTGCATTCATACAACGTCGCCTGCCCACCGAACCCTATTCAACACGGCGTTCTCTATGCTCTTCGTGAGAAGACCGATTTTGTAACTAAAATGGTTTCCACATTCAAAGAAAGGAGAGACCTCATAGTAGAGAGATTAAATGAGATCGAAGGATTCAACTGCCTTACTCCCGAAGGCGCTTTCTATGTATTTCCATCCTTTGATTTCGATATCACATCCTACGAACTCGCGTTGACATTTTTAAAAGAAGATGTTCTCAGTACACCCGGTAGTGCCTTCGGACCTACAGGTGAAGGTCTTATGAGATTTTCATACGCTAACTCGACGGATAAAATCCAAGAGGGCATGGACATAGTCGAGCGGGTCGTGAATAGTCTATTTCGATGATAGTAATCGTGCCTTCATCATGAGGTCAAGGATGCCGCATGCGGCTAAATTTTCTATCACCGGCAGTGCCCTTATGGCTATGCATGGGTCATGCCTCCCCCTAACCTTTAGCTCACATCCATCCATGGTATCCATATCTACGGTTTTCTGAGGGATCGATATGCTGGGTGTGGGTTTTATAGCTACCCTTAAAACTACAGGCATCCCATTACTTATACCACCTAAGATACCACCTGCATTGTTTGTTTCGGTTACCACCTTATCCCCTTTGATAACGAAAGCATCGTTATGTTCAGACCCCTTCATTGCAGCACTATTCATCCCCGCGCCGAAGTCTACTCCTTTAACCGCAGGGATACTGTAAATATAATGGCTCAGTACACTTTCTATGGAATTGAAGATGGGTTCACCGACACCCGACGGTAGGCCTATTATCCTCGCTTCGATCATACCTCCCACGGAGTCGCCTTCTTTTTTCGCAGTGATGATCTCCTCTCTCAAACTATCTAATACGTCCGGATCGGCACACCTCAATTCGTTCTGGTAAACGTTCTTTCGTATGTCCGAATCGGACAACACTTTCTCTACTTTTACACTTCCGATCTGTGTTACGTGGGCGAGTATCTCTATATCATGTCCTTTCAAAATCTGTTTTGCTATGCCTCCGGCCATCACATAAGCCGCGGTCATCCGTCCCGAGAAAAATCCACCGCCTCGATGGTCGTGATCTGCGCCGTACTTTATCCTGGCGGTGTAATCTGCGTGCCCCGGTCTCGGAGTGTTCTTTATATCCTCGTAGTAACTGGAATCGACATCCTCGTTCTTGATCTGCAGGGTGATAGGTCCGCCAATAGTTTTCCCATTCAATAAACCACTTAGTACCTCCAACTTGTCCGTTTCCCTTCTCTGAGTAGTGATCTCACTCTGTCCGGGCCTTCTTTTGTTTAGCTCCCCTTGTATAATTCCCTCGTCTATCTCCGTACCCGCCGGTACCCCTTCAACCGTTACGCCGATACATTCTCCATGACTCTCGCCAAAGACCGATATACGAAAATTATCTCCTATCGTGAAAGACACTTTACATCAGCTCCTATGGATTTTATATCCTTTATAAAGTTGGGATAGCTTTTATCGATACACTCTACATTCTCTATAAATGTATCTCCTTCGGCCACCGATGCAGCCACCGCGCAGGCCATGGCTATACGATGGTCATTGTGGGGATATATATTTGCGCCTTTTAGATAAGTAGGTCCGCTGATATTTAAAGAACCACGTCTTTCTCGGATGTCCGCCCCCATCTTTTTGAGCTCCGTTGTTATAGCTGATAGCCTATCACTTTCTTTTATACGCAATCTTTCGGCGTTTATCAGTTCCGTTGTGCCTCTTGCTTGTGTCCCAAGAACTGCAAGTATGGGTGTAAGGTCCGGGATATCAGACACATCTATCGTCATCCCTTCCAATTCATTCTTTTCAACTTTCACACTGTCGCCCTTTGATTTAACCGAGGTGCCCATCTTATCAAGGATATTCATTATCTCTTTGTCACCCTGCTTAGAGTCCGGATCAAGTCCCGTGACTTCAACTTCTCCCGTTAAGGCTCCTAGTACCACCAAGAATGCTGCTGAAGAAAAATCTCCCGGTGTCATATAATCGTTTGGTTTAAAGATCTGTTGAGAAGGGATAATGTAACGGTTGAAGGTATCTGAAACCTCTACTTCGATACCGTATCTCTCCAGTACATCGAGAGTTATCTCTATGTATGGTTTCGACTCCAACTCCGTGCTCAGTTCGATAACCGTATCTTCGTAAGCCCAGGGGCAGGACAGCAGCATTGCGGTGATGTATTGAGAGCTCACATCACCTTTCATGTATATATGCCCCCCTTTAACCCCCCCTCCGAAGACCACTACAGGAGGAAGTCCGTTCAACCTTGTTGAATAACATTTAACCCCCCAATCTTTCATGGCCTTCAATAAAGGACCAACAGGCCTTCTTCTTAGGGACGGATCGCCGGTCAGGACCGTCAAACCGGGTGCATGTGCCGCTAATCCAGTTAACAATCTCAAAGAGGTACCTGATCCGTGACAGTCCAGTACATCCTCAGGTGTGCTTATTTCATCTGTGCCGATTATCTCTATTTGGTCATCCCACTCAACATGTGCACCCAACATCTCGCATATGGCGGCAGTGGTGCATGTGTCATCGCTACTGAGTGGATTTTTTACCATCGATTTTCCCGCGGCCAGGGATGAACATATCACCGCTCTGTGGGTGTAACTTTTAGACGGTGGCGCCCTTATCGTCCCGGAGACTTCCGCTCTGCATACTTTGAGTTTCAATTTATCACCACTTCTATTATCCTGTCAACCACCTCTCTGACTTTGAGTTTCGATGTATCTATCGTGTAATCCATGCATCTATGGTAAATATCCTTTCTCATACTTATGAGTTCTTCTATACGTTCCATCTTGTCGTCGTAATTCAACAGTGGTCTGGTATCGTCCTCTCTAATCCTTTCCAATATGACTCGAGGAGAGGCTGTTAAATGAATCATGACGGAATTTTTCTTCATTATCTTTACGTTTTCGTCTCTCAGTACGGCTCCTCCTCCGCAGCTGATAACCACCCCTTCTCTTTTAGAAACTACTTCTATCATATCCGATTCCAGATCCCGAAAATATTCTTCACCGTCTTCTTTGAATATCCTGTTTATTTTCTTACCCGCCTTCTGTTCTATCAGCTCGTCAATCTCGATAAAACCCCTGTTCAACCTCTCAGCCAAGCACCGAGCTACCGAGCTCTTGCCAGTTCCCATGAAACCTATAAGTACGATATTACGTTGCATCTTTTTCCTCCAGACATTCAAGTAACGCATCTTTCATCACTTTAGCGAGAACTTCTTTTCCAGTCCAGTTTTCAAGTGCCACTGCGCCTTGATGTACCAACATACCGAGCCCCGAAATGGTTTTACAACCCCTTTTTTCCGCATCTCTTAACAGTTTGGTCTTAGGTGGTATGTAAACTATATCCACCACTGTAGATGGGGGTGAAAGCCACTCCCCGGGTATAACACTTCGATCCTCTAATTTTCCTTTCATGCCTACCGGTGTGGTGTTTACCACTATATCCGCGTCTTCCAACTTATCTTTTACACCCCGGACAGTTATTACGGAAATTTCAGTGTTTATACAGGCTCTCATTTCATCTTTCACTTCTACCGCACTATCGATCGACCTGTTAGCTAGTATAATGCTTTTCATCCCCTTTTTCCCAAGAGCATACACTACTGCACGGGCGGCCCCACCGGCCCCTAATACCATCGCACATCCACCCTTAACATGGACACCTTCGTCTTCCAGAGAGCGGATAAAACCGATACTATCCGTGTTATCCCCTATCAGTTTTTGATCTCTTTTATATATGGTATTCACAGCGCCGATCGCCTTTGCTGACTCGCTCAATTCGTCCATATATGCGATGACGTTTCTTTTGTGGGGGATGGTCACGTTGGCCCCGGCGAACTTACCCTCCCGTATATCATCTATAAAAAACTTTAACATCTCTTTTTGTACCCTCTTCTTAGTATAATTATATCTATCGTCAAGTCCCATATCCCTTAGGGCTGCATTGTGTATTATCGGACTTAACGACTCTTCAACGGGGTCGCCGATTACCACCAATCTATCCAATGTTTAATGCCTCCCAGATCTTCCGGAGTGTTTTCACATCGAACTGCCCTTCGGCGACTCCATGATCTACGGATGCGTACGTAAATGGTGCACCATACACGGGTGCCAGGACTCTGGTAAATCCGCCCAGGCTGCCCATGGTGAAGGCGACCAGCTTGAAATTAACATTTTTTGCATGCATGAGCAATTCAAGAACGGTATGACAGTCTTCTATAGTGTTCGCGTAAGTCACTATCTTGCCGATGTCCGCCCCGTCTCGTTCTTCAGCCCTCATCATACTAACGAGTTCCCCCAGCTCTGAGGTGCCCGAAAAGTCATGTGTCGAGATGATGATCTTACAGCCGTTGTTCCGTGCATGTTCCAGCACTTTTTTCTTCAATCCCTCATCAGTCTCCAGTTCTACATCCACATAATTGCATCCTGCATCCACAGCATCGATAAGGTAGCCTATTCTCTCTTCCTCCGTCCCCTTGAATTTACCACCGGCCTGTTTACTCCTGTTGGTTGCGATAATGGTGGATCCGGTAGAACCATACATCTCGTTCAGACCTTCTATCCTCTCCATATGGTCAATTCGATGCTCTATAAATTCGGTATCTATGCTTCTTAGGACCTTTAAGCAGTCCGCGAGCGTCTTCTCGGTTATACATGCACATATGTTCATCTCCATGTAAAAAGGTCAATTCCGATAAAAAGATATCGGAATGGATAATATAATGGATATGTTCAATAAAGTAACTTGATGATCCTCTCTATACATAGGATAAGTGTATTCGTTCGTACCAGTTTCTTTGTCCGCTGCAGACATTTTTTGAAATCATCTTTTTCGTCCTTTGAAGGACCAGCCTGTTTTGCAATCGTTTCATGGTCTAACATCTTGCATCCACTATGTAATGTCTTGAACATTTGTATGTTGTTACAAGTATGCATATGGTATAACTAGTATATTTGTTTTTCGAGGATATATACGTTTTTCGTAAGTTGATAATATATGCGATCATACAAAGGGATTAAGGGTTGTTCTGAAGAAGATGAAAATCATATATATCAAGCAGATATGAGATTATCCAGAACGTCTCTTGCCTTTCGCATCCACAGATCCAAATCCATCTCTTTGAACATCAACATTGCTTCCTTCAGCAACTCTTCGCCTTCGGCGACCTCTCCTTTACGAATCAACATCAAACCATACTCGTAAATAGTCCTCGATAATTCCCTCCTCTCACCCATCTTTTCCAACAATTTCAACCCCCTATCGAACTCCTGTGCCGCCTCCACCCACCTCCTTCTTTCTCCCCACACCATACCCAGGAGACGATGACTCATACCTTCTTCACCCTTTCCACCGATACTCTGCGCTATCTCAAGAGCCTTCAGTGCATTTTCTTCGGACCTTTCTAGGTCCTCTTTTTTGAGCCATGCTTCTGCGGACCCACACAGATTATGTACTGCTATCGTAATATCACCAATTTCTTCCGCCATCCGGCGACTCTCTTCGTAATACTCTATCGCTTTATCCGCGTCGTCCCTGTACAGATGGATGCTTCCTATACTGTTGAGTGAATACACGATACCACTCTTGTCCCCAATATCCTCCTCTATCTCCAAACTTCTGTTGTGGATCTCCAGGGCCTTATCTAATTCATATAAGTCTATGTAGATATTACCTATATTATTCAACGATATAGCCACACCGTTCTTGTCCCCTATCTCCTCACTGATATTCAACACACGTTCGTAATACTCTATCGCTTTGTTCTTTTCACCTTTATCGATGTAGATGTTACCAATATTGTTCAGTGAGAATCCGATCCCTCTTTTATCCTCTAACTTCTCTGCGATACGCAGGGACTGGTTATAATAACGAAGGGCTTCGTCCAAGTCACCTTTGTGCCAGAAGACGATACCGATATTGTTAAGCGATCTTGCGATGCCTGTTTTATTACCTATATCCTCTTCTATGTCCCTACTCCGCTGGTGATACCGCAGTGCCTTCTCCATCTCGCCTTTGTTCTTGTACACCACACCGAGGCTGTTCAGAGAATCACCAAGGCCTTTAACATCATCGACCTCTTCCCTAAGCTCTATGGCTTTCTGTAGGAGCACTTGTGCTTCGTCGTAATCACCTTTTCTAACGTACACCGTCCCTAGGTCATGCAGTGCTTGAGCCCTCTCCTTGGTCACACTTAATTTGCCGGATAGTGCCATCTCTTCTTTGAACAGCTCGATAGATTCATCATAGTCCCCCTGGAGCATGAAGGCCCAGCCCTTTGTATTTAACAATCCACAACGCTCCATATCCGTTTTCCGGGTCAGTAAGATACCTTTATCAGCGTATTTGATTGAATGCCCGTATTCTCCTCTGTTGTTGAACACATCGGCGATCTTTCCGTATAATGAGGCCCTCTCTTTATCTCCTTTCGTAAGTTCTAAAGCTCTACAGTAGTTTTCCAAGGAGTTGTCGTATCCTCCCATTATATTGTAAACTTCTCCCAATCCCTGATAGACCTTTTTCAAATCCTCACCCTCGGAAAGATAGAGTGCGTCATTGTACCATTTGACGGCCTCTATGTTAGCATATCTATCCTTGGCTTTATCTCCTGCGCCCAGTAGATACCTGACGGCTCTTTCGTCTTCCGCCCTGCGGTAATGATGAGCGATATACTCTATGTATTCATCTATATTATCTTCATATAACATCTCGAAACTCTCTGCAACCACGAGATGATACTCCTCTCTCAATTCCTGGTTGATTCCATTATACAGAACCTCCCTTATCTTAGTGTGGTCGAACCTATATCTCTTTTTAATAGAATATATCAATCTGTGGGCCTGCTCGATCTTATTCAGGTTCTTCAACAGCTTTATCCTGTTCAAACCCATGACCTCGCCCACCACACCGCTCTCGAATTCCTCCCCAACCACGCTTGCACATTCCAACAATTCCTTCTGTTCATCGATGAGGCGATCTAACCTTCTGACCACTATATCGTACACCTTGGATGGTATGTGTAATCCTCTGACATCACCCTTTACTTTCCACAATCCATTTTCCCTGATCAGTTGCCCCTCCTCGGCAAGCATATATATAACTTCAAGCAGGAATAAGGGATTTCCATCACTCTCGCGGTATATCCGCTTCAATAACTCATCTTCAAGCTCGGTACCGTTCAAGCTATCCCTGACGAACTCCCTGGCTGCGGATTCGTCCAACCGTTCAAGGACCATCCTATCGAACAGATCCTCTCTGCTCATATTCTGCATGGTAGTTTTCAATGGATGAGGACTTCCGTCATCTAACTGCAGCACATCCTCAGGACGATAGGCACCGAGTATCAGTGTCTTGTCCTTTCTGGTATTCCTTGATATGTAATGTAACAATTTCAAAGTGGTTGGTTCCGCCCATTGTAGATCGTCTAAAAATATGATCGTCGGTTGGTCCGAAGAGATCCTCTGCAAACCCAGAAGTACCTTATCGAAGAGATTCTCCTGCTTGATCTTCGGGTCGTCCACAAGATACTTTCCACCGTATTTTCTGGAGTCGATAAACCATTGTATCCGGGGTCTGACCTCTTCGGCGGTCTTAGTGTCACCGATCCACGAATCGAATCGATCTCCTATATCTATGAGAGTTTTCTTCATATCGTCTATCAAAAATTCACTGCTGCCTCCTTCTATCACTACCGCCAGGGACAGCCCCTCAAGGGATCGTATCAATATGCTGTGTTCTCCGTATCCGATGGTGTTCAGTTCACCCATTTGTTTCTCCCCCATCATAGACAGGGAGTCCGTTACGAAATTTCCCACCGCGGTCAACATGGACGCGAATATGTCGGGGTCCAGTTCGGTCTCGTCTCGCTCCACTTTGGTCACGAGGAGCCCGTCCTTGTTTATCAGATAGGCAGAGATGACTTTGGGTGGTGGGTCTTCAGATATCAGTTGAGATAATCCGGCATCTCTAAAAGCTTCTTTAAAAGGCAACAGAGGTTCTAGATTATCTGCCAAACACCAACCTTTGATTATATTGGCACCGTTTTCTTCGGCTCGGTCTATCAACTCGTTAACCAAACGGGTTTTACCTATACCCGCCTCACCGGATATCAAAACGGTGGACCCCATTCCACTCTGAACCTTTGACCACGGCTTCTCTAGTTCACGCATCTCTTCCTCTCTTCCGGTCAATTTCGGTTTGAACGAAATGTTACGGAACTCTTCCATGCCAGATAGAACCTATGAATAGTATAAAGTGTTTACTCAGATCGATGTATTCGCAGACGGGCTACAGCATCTTTCGTTCTATTTACCCAAAATCGCATCCCCATCTCTTCGAATTGAGAGCGCGCGATTACTAAATGTTCTTGTGCCTTATCGATGTCTCCGTTTTCTAACCACATATGTGCATACTCATAATGAAATAATGCGCGATCACCTTTCGAGCCTGTTTCATTTACTATCTTCTCCGAGACCAAAAAATTATCACGTGCGTTTTGTATATGACCCATCTTTGTCAATACTTTGCCAAGAGTCAATCTACTTAAAAATTCCTCCATACCCGTATCAAATTTTTTAGACAAATCTAAAGATTCAGTTGATATCTTTAATGCTAGTTCATCATCCCCTTTTGTTAGATATATGTTAGCCATACCGCAAAGACCATAAACTATGTACGGTTCAAAGCCGATCTCTTTGCTGATTTCAACGCTCCTTTTATAATACTCCAATGCATCATCCAGATCTCCCTCTAACCTTTTTATCTCTCCGATTTTCTCCAAAGACATAACGATACCCTGTTTATCCTTTATTTTTTCAGCTTCAAACTGACTTCTTACATGGTGATTATAAGCATTATTCAGATCACCTATGTGCAAGTACAGATTACCTATATTGTAAAGAGTGGAGGCTATGCCTTGCTTGTCTCCTATCCTCTCCCTGAAATTCAAACTTTTATTATAATAATTCAAAGCGTCTTTTAAACGCCCCTTGTTCTTGAAAATGACACCGATATTGTTTAAAGACATGGCTATACCATGTTTGTTACCTATTTTTTCCTCTATCTCCAAACTTTTACTATGGTAATACATGGATCTATCCAGATCGCCATCGTCGTAATATACGGTACCAAGATTGTTGAGAGTATCCGATTCTCCTTTAACATCACCTATGGATCTTCTCAATTCCAATGCATTCTCCAATTCTATTATTGCCTTACGGTAATCACCTTTGAACCAAGAAATTGTGCCCAGATTATGAAAGGCCTGAGCCAATTCCCAATCGTCTTGTATCTCCTCTGCACTTTTTCTTTCTTCGTTGAAGAGTGAAGATGCTTCTTCGTACCCTTTTTCCCTCATTAACGCCCATCCTTTGATATTCAATAACTCACAAAATTCAGAACTCGGATCATTGATCGATGACAATCCTTTATCACAATATTCTACCGCAGAATCAAAATCACCTATGTCTCGGTGTATCTCGGATATTTTTATGTAGGCTCGGATTCTCTCACTATCTGTCGTATGCATCTCTAATATATCTTTGTATGACTTAAGAGATTCCTCATAATCACCTAATGTCGAATTGATCTCACCTAGGCCATATAACCCCATCTTCTTTTCTGAATCATTGGTACTACACTGTACCGCTTTTTTGTAGAAATCAACGGCCTCCTCGTTCGAATAATCACTCTTTAATTTGTCCCCGGCTTTCAACAAATATTTGCATGCGTCGGGATATTTACCCGAATAATAGTGCTTCGCAAGTTTTCCGATGATCTTGTCAATATTATCCGCATATATTTTCTCGTAACTTTTCCCGATTAGTTTATGAAACTCCTCCCTCAGTTCTTCATTGATGCTATTGTACAGTACCTCACGGATTTTGTTGTGATCGAAACGATATCTTTTATTTATCAAACGTATAAGTTTGTGCCTTTTTTCAATATTGTTCAAGTGTTTTAGAAGTATTACCCTGTTCATCTCTGTCACTTCACCCACTACAGAACTTTCGAATTCCTCCCCTACAACGCTTGCACATTCAAGCAATTCTCTCTGTTCTGCAAGAAGTCTGTCCAGCCGTCTTACAATAATGTCGTACATCTTTGAAGTTATACGTATTTCATGAACGGTTTTCTTTGTCTTCCACGTATTAGATTCTTCGACTAAAACATCTTCCTCTACAAGTATTCTGATGATCTCTAAAAGGAAGAAAGGATTTCCCTCACTCTCTTCGGTTAACTTTTCTATGAATCCTTCCAATAATTCATTGTCCTCAAGTATCTCATTAATAAGATCCTTAACAGAAGATTCATCCAATCGATTTAATTTGATCTCATCAAATAGATCCTCTCTACTCATGTTCTGCATGGTAGTTCTCAATTGATTAACCTTACCGAACGGATCCGCAACATCGATATCCTCGGGTCTGTAGTTGCATATTATCATCACACGGTTTTCTTTAGTGTTTCGAGCAAGATAATGCAGTAGCTTTAGCGAAGTAGGATCAGCCCACTGAAGATCGTCTAAGAAGAGTATTATCGGTTGTTTAGATGAAAGCCTTTGAAGGCCCAAAAGTACGTTATCAAATAGATTTTCCTGTTTAAGTTTGGGATCATCTACCAGATATTCACCTTCGTATTTTCCAGATTCCACAAACCATGATATATGTGGTTCTAATTCTTTGACGATACTCGTATCTCCATTCCATGTCTGTAGTTTATCACCAAATGAAGAAAGTGTTTTTCTCAGATCGTCTATCAAAAACTCGCTGTTACCTCCTTCGATAACTGCTGCGATGGATAGATTATTTACAGTTTGGATTAAAATCTGATAGTGACCGTATCCGATAGCGCTGAGTTTGCTCTCGCCACTCTCGCCCATCATGGACAGAGAATCACCGACGAAATTACCCACGGCTGTAAGCATGGATGCAAATATATCCGGGTCCAGGTCGGTTTCAGTACGCTCCGTCTTTGCTATTAGAATACCGTCTTTATTAATCAGGTATGCCGATATCACCTTAGGTGGTGCTTTCTCCGCTATCAGATGATACATATCCGCATTCATAAAGGCCCTCTTAAAAGGCATCAATGGTTCCAAAGCATCCGTAAGACACCAACCCTTGATGACCTTTGCATCGTGGGCCAACTCCACCAATTCCGTGACTAATCGGGTTTTACCGATTCCAGCTTCGCCGGATATCATGATCGTCGAACCACGGTTCGTTCGGACCTCTGCCCAACGTTCTACGAGCCATTCGAACTCTTTTTCCCTTCCCGTGAGCTTTGGTTGGAAGGATATCTTAGGAGCTTCTTCATCCATCTTTTTCCTATAAGGTTATCTCTTTGAAAAATTTAAAGGTTTTTACAATATTGACAAAGAACAAAATCAACTCTTCAATTTATCGATTATATCTCTGTAACTTCTAGAGGGATTCTTATCGTATATCCTTTTGTAGAATTCCAAGGCCTCTTTTTTATGTTCATCCTCACCTGAGATATTGTATAACTCATAGTGCAGCGTTGCCTCCTCGGGCCCGATGTGGTCTTCTTTAAGCATATCTTTCAGGATTTGAATACCTCTATCCTTGTCCGTCTTGGAGATTATCTTTGCCCTTAATATATTTGCATTGAACAGTGCTAGATGCATCTTTATATCCTCTGTTATCTCCAGAGCCTCTTGATTTAATTCTACCGCCTTTTCTATCTGATTTTTTTCAAAACACAGATCCGCCTTACAGGTTAAAAAATAACTCAAAACATCTTTGGTCTCCTGATCTCTTGCAATCTGAATGGTTTCCTCATAAAGTTCTTCAGCCCTGTCAAAGTCACCTGTCAATTTGTATAGGTTCCCCATGTTGCCTATAGTGATGGCATAGCCTCTTTTATCCCCGAGTTCCTTGGATATATCTACATCTTTCTGATAATATTCAAGTGCCTTTTCGTACTCCCCCATATCCTTGTAGAGTTCTCCGACGTTGTTGGCAACATAAGCGACACTGCGTCTATCACCTATCTTCTGGGATAAAGCTAATTTTTTTTCATAGTATTCCAAACCTTTGGAGAAATTCCCCTGCTCAGCGTAGGCTATACCCAATTTACCTAATACGTTCTGTTCCATCAATTTATCGCCGGTCTTTTCAACGATCTCAAGGACTCGGTTACAAAGATCCATACATTTATCATAATTCTGAAGTCTCACATATATGGTGGCCATATTGACCATGGTATAGCCTATCCCCATCAAGTCATCCTCTTCCTCTTTGATATTCAGTTTTTTCTCAAAATATTCCATGGATTTCTTCAGTTCTCCTTTACCGGAATGGGTGCTGCCCAAACTGCCGTATAGTTTACTCAATAGGTTACTGTCCTGTAATCTCTCCGCTATCTCCTGCATCTCATTTAGATATTCCATGGCCCTATCATATTCACTTATGCTGTTGTACACCGAACCCATGCGTCCTAGTGATTCACAATACCCTCTCTCATCACCCAGTTCACGGTATATCTCCATGGCGCCCCTGAACAGTTCCAATGATTCATCGTATCTAGATTCCAGCAGGTGTATATCCCCCATTTTCACCGTGCATTCGGCTATCTTGCATCTATCCCCTGACTTCTCGGCTATCTGCAGTGCCTCATTAAAAGCATCTTCTGCATCTCCCCACTCCCCTATGGTTTTGAGGCATTCCCCTTTCTGGTGCAGGCTATCTATCATGATATCGTCTCTATCTTCCATGGTTTCTAAAAACGGGATGATTTCCAATATACGATCATAGCACTCTATAGCCTGTTTATTTGCATATGACCCTTTCGCCATCTCGGCAGCCCTCCTGTAATATTCAAAAGATTTCTCGCTCACGCCCCCTAGGTACCAGTGTTTGGCCAACTCGTAAACGATTTCTTCACGTCCCTGATGTATATTCTCATAGGTTTCGGCTATTATCTTGTGATATTCTTCTTTCAATTCCTCGATTATCCCATTGTACAATACGTCTCTTATCTTACTGTGATCGAACATGTATCTCTTCTTTATGGAATGGATCAAGTTATGATCTCGCTCTATCTTGTTAAGACTTTTTAGCAATCTGATCCTGTTCACCCCCATCACTTGACCCACCACCTCGCTATCGAATTCCAGACCCATCACACTGGCACATTCTAAAAGCTCCCTGTGCTCCGCCATCAGCCTGTCCACACGTCTCACTACCACATCATACACCCTGGACGGTATATTGACACTTTCAAGATTTTTTCCGACTTTCCACTCACCGTCTTCCTTAACCAGATGTCCTTCCTCAACAAGCATGTGTATCACCTCCAATAGGAAGAATGGATTCCCCTCACTCTCTTTGTATATCCGCTCCAAGAACTCCTCCTCAAACTCGGCATCTCCTAGGTTATTCCTAACGAATTCCTCCACCGCTGGTTCGTTCAATCTTTCTAGAGCTATCCTAATGAACAGATCCTCTCTACTCATGTCCTGCATGGCAGTTTTCAGAAGGTGTGCCTTTCCGTCGTCAAGCTCAATCACGTCTTCGGGACGATATGTACCAAGGATCAAGATCCTCTTATCCCTGGTATTCCTTGAAAGGTAATGCAGCAATTTTAGAGTGGTGGGTTCCGCCCATTGTAGATCGTCTAAAAATAATACGATGGGGTGTCGGGATGAAATCCTCCGTAAACCTAAAAGTACGTTATCGAAGAGATTCTCCCGCCTTACCTTTGGGTCATCAACCAAATGTTTCCCATTGTACTTATCGGAGTCTATGAACCATTCGATTTTAGATCTAACCTCATCGGTAGAAGCAATATTGCCGTCCCATAATTCGTATCTATCCCCTATCTCTAAAAGGGTCTTTCTCATATCGTCTATCAAAAATTCACTGTTTGTATTACCTTTTATAACCGTTGCCAAGGAAAGCTCTTTGATAGTCTGTATCATTATACTGTGTTCGCCATATCCGATGGTGTTCAACTCGCCCAATCGTTTCTCCCCCATCATGGACAAAGAATCTGTTACGAAGTTTCCAACTGCGGTTAACATGGAAGCGAATATGTCCGAGTCCAGCTCCGTTTCGGACCGTTCTGCCTTTGTAAGGAGCATCCCGTCCTTGTTAATCAGATAGGCGGAGACGATTTTCGGAGGAGGGTCATCGGATATGAGTTGGGACAACTCCGCATCTCTTAGTCCCTCCTTGAATGGTAAAAGAGGTTCGAGACTGTCCACCAAGCACCAACCCTTGATGATGATCGCTTCGTTCTTTTGGGCTAGCTCTGTCAACTCCGTCACAAGACGTGTTTTACCTATACCCGCCTCGCCGGATATCAAAACCGTAGAACCAATATTCTCAAGTGCCTCTTCCCATAGTTCGCACAACCTATCGAACTCTTCGTTTCTCCCAATCAGCTCAGGTTGGAAGGATATGTTTACCTCTCTTTCTTCCATTCTTGTCCACAAAGGATGATGTCGTTTAATAATCTTTTTATCTTTAAGCCGTATGATAATAAAATAAAAAAGTTGAAAAGTGTTTGAGTTCTATACATAGCGACAGAAATTTCCAAGGAACACCGGAGGGTAGAATCCTTGTAAGGGGTTTCCGTCTTCCGGTATATCTCAAGGCAAGAAAGAAAAATGATTAATCTATCTTTTTTACGTTCACCGCTCGAGGTCCTCTATCGCCGGGTTCCGAATCGAATTCTACTATATCATCCTCTTTCAGGTGGTATTCTCCATCTATATCGCTTCTATGAACGAATAAATCGTCATCACCTTCGTCAGGCTGAATAAATCCAAAATTTCTCATGGTATCGAAAAACTTAACTTTTCCTTTCATCGTTAGTTCACCTCCTTTTTTTGTTATATTGCAACCATACTTAAGGCTGCAAGTATAAATAGTTTTGGTATTCATTTTTGAGACTTGTTAACTTGTTAATATCTTCTGAAAGTAACGATTTCTTGGAGATATGAAAAAGTGTCTAAGCCCTCTTATTCTTATAATACCTTCTTTTAGACGATGTATCGAATATGTTATCTTCAAAACAATGTTTTGTGATTTTCTCTCGATATAAGCAAAGTATTTATAGTCTTTTAAAAGTAAAATGACCATGCGCAGAGCCGCAGCTATAATGATCATAGTGATCATCTTCATCTCAGTTTGCCTCACCGTTTCCGGTGTCGAAGATGCCTCGGGTCGAGAATGGACTTTGATGTTCTATATGGGCGGCAGCGGCGATCTTAGCGATATGGTTGAAAATGATCTGGACGAATTACGGGCGGTTTCCCTGGAAGATAATATATCGATAATCGTTCTCGCTGACCAGGAAGAGGAGGGTGACAGTAGATTACTGGAGATCGCAGGCGGCGAATTCATACATATCCCATTGAGCACGGTAAATTCATCCTGGGTTGATGAAGTGGACATGTCCGACCAGTATACATTGAGCGATTTTGTCAGGTGGACCAAAGACAATTACGCATCTCAGAGATACTTCCTCAACCTGTGGGGTCATGGAAATGGTTGGAGGGGGATGTCCATGGAGGTTAATGCTCAATTACTTACCTTACCTGAAATGAGGGGCGCCCTTGACGGATTGTACCTGGACATCATCGGCTTCGATTCATGTACCATGGGTATGTTCGAGGTGTACTATGAGCTCAGAGAGCACAGTGGTATGATCATCGCATCGGAAAAGGAGGAACCCCTTGCAGGGTGGCCTTATACTGATATCTTAACCGCCCTGGAGGCTGAGCCGAAGATGACACCGACGGACTTCGCTTCCGTGATAGTGGAGACGTTCGTGGATTGGGGCACCAACCACAGCAGTGTTTCAACGACTCTTACTGCGGTGGATACATCGACGTTGCCTATCACGGAGTTGGAACACTACACGACGGAGCTCGGTATGGCTCTACCGCTTTATCATGAAGAGATAAGCCAGGCATGGGAGGAAACGGAGAGCTATCAACCATCTCCTAACCCAAGAGACCTATATCATTTCACCATGAACGTACACCACAATGTAGATTCCAATCGCTTGAGACATGCCGGGGTACAGTTGCGTGAAGCTATTAACGTAAGCGTGAAGGTCCACAGGGTTCACTCGCTGGAAAGAGATCCGGCCGAACACGCCCACGGCATCGGCATATATTTTCCTTCGGAAATCATCTACCGACGGTACGATGAATTGACCTTCGCAGAACTCCGGTGGGCCACATGGCTAAAGCACTTCATTGATCCCCCGAAGATGATATCAAACCCCGGTTTCGAAATGGATATCATCGTCAAAGAAGGTTATATGGAGGCAAAGATGTCTCACGATCTATCTGGCGCTGTCATCGATATGCATATCTTTCAAGACGGAAGTATTTGTTTAAGAGATACCTCTCGGAGGAATCAGGCCACTTTTTTATTTTTTGGTCTCGGAGATTATCTGGTAGAGGGTTACCTGATCTACAGAGACGGGATAGTTTCCCATATTGTAGAAGAGGTACAGTTGAACAGATCTTTCGTTATAAGCGGTTTTATCGAATCTCAAGGTGATGTAATAGTTAAGGTACACAATCAGCGTACGGTCTCTTGGAATAATTTTACAGTTTCTCCCGGGAACTACTCTACACATTTGAGCGTACCGTATTTTTGTGAAGAAGGTGACACACTACATATAACATACACTATGGGTAATATACAGGTAAGCAGAGAGGTGGTGGTCGCAGGCCGGGATGTCGTTGTTGACGTCACCATGGAGAGGAGAGCACTATCTTTACCTCTTTGGGTTATCTCAACGCTGCTATTTGCTGTGTTTTTGGTGCTTATATCTTATATAAAAAGAAAGAGAAGGTCTGTAATATCCGAAGATTCACGTACGTCCTAGTATATGTTTTACCGCTTCCTCGTTAGAGATGCGTTTTTTATGGGCAAGTTTTCTCACTTCGCTAATCATATTGAGATACCGCACATAGCCGTCCTTTCCCTTTTCTTTATCGCTGATAGTCCTGGCTAGGGCCTTGTTGAAGCGTTCATGTGGTCTTTGAACTCTCAGAGCATCTTCGAGATATTTTTTTTCCTGCTTATCCATGTTAAACAGCACATCATAATTTATTATCGAAGTTAAACTTTTTGCGGATATCACACGAAAAAATATTTAGTCTCTGTTATCTTCGTGTGTAAAACATCCTCGAGATTCGAGATCTCTTATTTCTGCGGGTCGACGTAGAAAATAATTTCCACTAACCCGCATGTTTCACACGCAAACTCGTTTCAACATGCGGGCAATCACCGGAATCCGTTCCGATTTGCCCTCGAAATTCAAAACCTCTCATTTCTGCGGGTAAACAGGAATCGAGAAGTATCCTCCAACCCACTTAACTCGCTCAAACCATTTCGCTCCTTAAGCGGGGGTAGCCAAGCATGGCCAACGGCGATAGACTCAAGATCTATTCCCATAGGGGTCCGAGGGTTCAAATCCCTTCCCCCGCATTACTAATCTTAGCGAGTGGAGCGAGATAAGTTGATAATGGGAGGAAGCTTTACTTCCTGCTGCACTTTTTATGTTTCTGAGTTTTGCGAAGAAACAAAAAAGTCGAAGGAACACATCTTGTTCCTGAAGACATTTCGGGAATCAAATTCCCGATGTCACAGGAAAGTTTCTTCCTTTCCTGTAGATCACGAGTTCTTTGAACGAGTGAGAGTGGGAATAATCCATTCCGAAGAATCACGAGTTCTTTGAACGAGTGAGAGTGGGAATAATCCATTCCGAAGAATCACGAGTTCTTTGAACGAGTGAGAGTGGGAATAATCTATTTTTTGATCAGCGATGGGGATAGTAACGAACAGAATGTGAGTAAACCGACATCGGATAGTAGATTATGGTACATGTGTCATCCTACGATCTTGTCCGGAGTAGGCAGTATAATATTAAGTAGGCAGTATAATATTAAGTAGGCAGTATAATATTAAGTAGGCAGTATAATATTATAGTAAAAGTTAAATACAGCTACGCATTAGGTGTGTTAAATACTAACAAGGGCGTGAACAAGATGAACGTTGAAAATACCAAGAAAACCTTCATGTTCGTTATCCCCGTAGTACTCATACTGTTACTCAGCGTGGTTACC